>JBCCMR010000137.1:0-8321 GCA_039026255.1 Pseudomonadota bacterium | reverse complement strand
GGGCCAGATCATACGACCCCCGCGATCTTAATCCGGCAGTCGCAGTTGCAGACCGTCATAGGCGGCAGTGACATGGTCGGGGGTCTCTTGGCACACGGTGGCGTAGTCCAGATCGTTGTGCATATTAGTAAGGATAGCCTGGCGCGGGCCGGCCTGGCCGATCCAATCGAGTGCTTTGTCCAGGTGTGCGTGGGTGGGATGGGGCGCCCGGCGCAGGGCATCCAGCACCCAGATATCCAAGTCTTGACACGCTGCCCAGGCGTCGTCGGTCATCTCGGACACGTCAGGAACATAGGCCAAGCCCGCCACGCGGATGCCGTTGGCCATGATCGGTCCGTGCTGCACCGGAAACGGCGTTAGCGTGACCGCCCCGCCTGGGCCTTCGACCGTCACTGGGCCGGCCATGTCGTTCATTTCAAAAATCGCCGGATAACCGGTGCCGGGGATTTCCTCGAACGTGTAGCCAAACCGGGACATCAACGTTTTTTGTGTGGCTGTGTCGGCCCAGATTTGCATGCGCTGGCGCATGTTGAAGACGATCATGCGCAGGTCGTCGATACCGTGCACGTGGTCGGCGTGGTCGTGGGTGTAGACCACCGCGTCGATGCGGCCCACGCCCGCGTCAAGAAGTTGGCGGCGCAAGTCGGGCGAGGTGTCGATCAGCACTGTAGTGGTGCCCTCGTTGGTCACCCGCTCTACCAGCATCGAGCAGCGCTGGCGCGCGTTGCGCGGCTCTGCCGGGTCGCAGTCTCCCCAGTTTCCGCCCAGGCGCGGCACCCCGCCCGAAGACCCGCAGCCCAAGATGGTGAACACCAGTTCGGCCATCAGGCGGCCTCGGCCCAGGCGGCAGCCTTCCAGAAAAGCCGGTCGAAATTGGCTTGGGTCTGGGCGGCAAAGGCGTTGTAGTCGAGCCCGTAAAGCTCGGCACCGGCGCGGGCGGTGTGCGCGGTAAACGCGGGCTCATTGCGTTTGCCCCGGTGCGGCACGGGGGCCAGGTAGGGGCTGTCGGTTTCCACAAGCACCCGGTCCACGGGGGTCGCGGCAAAGATATCGCGCAACTCGGTGCTTTTCTTGAATGTCGCGATGCCCGACATGGACAGGTAAAAGCCCAAATCAAGCGCCCGCTTTGCGAGATCTGCGCCCGATGAAAAGCAATGCATAACGCAAGCGTAGGCACCAGCGCGGTGCTCTTCTTCTAGGATACGAGCCATGTCGTCGTCGGCGTCGCGGGCATGGATGATCATCGGCAGCCCCGTGCGGCGGGCAGCTTCGATGTGGATGCGCAGGCTTTGAGCCTGGGCGGCAGCGCTTTCGGCGGTGTAGTGGTAGTCGAGCCCGGTCTCCCCAATGCCCACAAATTTCGGATGGGATGCCAGCGCGCAAAGCATTTCGACCTGGGCCATGGGCTCGTCGGCGACGCTCATCGGGTGGGTGCCCGCGGCGTAAAAGACAGGAGTGTATGCTTCGGCCAGGGCGCGAACGCGGGGCTCATGGCGCAGCCGGGTGCAGATTGTGACCATACGCGTCACCCCCGCCTCGGCTGCGCGCGCCAGGACCGACGGCAGTTCGCCTTCGAAATCTGGGAAATCCAGGTGGCAGTGGCTGTCAGTGATCTGGGGGAGCATGGGTGCGCGGTCCTTTCCGTCGATCGCCCGTATCTAGGATGCCAGGGGCGTGGTCAAGAATTGGGGCAGGAGTCAGGCGCCGCGCGCGGCCCCGTCGATGGCCAAAAGCGCGTCGAGCACGACCGTGGCCGGGTCGATGTTCACCGCGCGCCCGTGCCCGGTGCGGGCGCCGACCTCGGCGGCCAGGTCAGCCCAGCGCCGGGCCCGGCCAGGGTTCGGCGCCAGCGCGGCAAAGGCACGGGCCTCGTGGGGGGCGGCCTCGGTCCAGACCGGCGTCTGAAGCGCACCGAACCGGGCGAGCCGCGCCAAGAGGCGATCTAAAAGCACCAGTACCAGGTCGTAGGTGGGCCCGTTGGACGCCCCCGCGCAGGCGTCCGCCAGGGCCCGCGCGGCGGTCCGGTCCATGCCTGGCGCCTGGGCCATCAGCCCCACAAGCCGGGCATAAAGATCAAGCCCACCGCCTTCCAACAGCGCCACCGCATCCCCCACGGACCCTGCCGATAGTGCCGCAAGCGCGGGGCTGTCGGCGCCGTCCAGGACGCCCGCCCCGGCCAGGGCCGCCGCCTGGTCGGCAGCACCGAGTGGCGCGCACCGCAGCGCCCGACAGCGTGACCGGATAGTGGGCAAAAGCCGCGCGGGCTGGTGTGATACCAGGAGAAGCGTGGTCCGCGCCGGGGGCTCTTCCAGAAGCTTCAGAAGCGCGTTCGCCGCGTTCTGGTTCATTTCATCGGCCGCATCGATGATCGCTACGCGCCCGCCCCCGTCGGCTGCGGAGAGGGCAAAAAAGCCCTTGAGCCGCCGCACCTCGTCCACCGGGATTTCCTTGCGCAGGCGTTTGGCCTTGTCGTCCCAGGGCCGCCTCACCAGCGCCAAACGCGGCTCGCCGAGGGCCTGCGCTCGGCGCACCGCTGGGTGAGCCATGTCTGCGTCAAGCGTCTGCGGCGTAGGTGGTGCCCCAAATAGCCCGCCACCGGTGTCGTCCTCGCCTGGGTAAGGGTGGCTCAGTAGAAATCGTGCGATCCGCCAAGCAAGCGTCGCTTTGCCCACCCCCCTGGGCCCCGTGATCAGCCATGCGTGGTGCAGCTTGCTGCTGGTGTAGGCGTCGAGAAATGCCGCCTCCGCCACGCCATGACCGTAAAGGACAGCCGTTTCCCGGGGGTGGGGAGCGCCCGCGATGCGGTCCGCCTCGGGCAGGGGGGCGTCGCTCACAGGCCGTGGGCCTCGATGACGGCACTCACCTGGGCTGCGACCTCGGCGGGCGCGCCGGTGCCGTCGATCACGGTGCACCTGTCCCGGTATTCAGCAGCCAAAGCCAGAAATCCCGCGCGCAGTTTTTCTTGGAAAGACAGGCCCATGTCTTCGAAACGGTCCTCCCCACTCTGCCGGGCAAGCCCGCGCTGAAGCGCCGCTGCCGGGTCCATGTCGATCACAAAAGTGAGGTCCGGTTCGCGCCCGATCATCAGGTCATGGAGCCGGTCCACAGTGGCGCGCAGGTCCTTTCGCGCGGCGCCCTGGTAGACCCGCGTGCTGTCGGCAAACCGGTCCGATATGACATGCGCCCCGCGGTCCAGCGCTGGCAATATCGTGCGTTCCCAGTGGTCGCGCCGGGCGGCTGTGAAAAGCAGGCATTCGGTTTCGGGTGACCAGCGGCCCGGGTCGCCTTCCACCAAAAGCGCGCGAATAAGCTCTGCGCCCGGGCTGCCACCGGGTTCGCGCGTCAAAACGTGGTCGATGGCGTCATCGCGAAAAAGTGCCGCCAAAAGACGCGCTTGAGTGGATTTTCCGGAACCGTCGATGCCCTCGAAGGTGATGAATTGGCCCAAGGCGTCAGTTCCAGCCGCCGGTGAGCGTCCGCGCCGCGGCGCGCATGCGTGTGAGCACCCCCGCCTGGCCCACGTCGGCCCCAGCGATCACCGGCACTGAAATCGGATCGAGCCCGGGGATCGTCACCTCAAGCTGGCCTATCTCCGTGCCCGCCACTACCGGCGCTTGGATCGGTAGGGCGTAGCGGACAGCCATCGTCACTTCGTCACGGGCGGAGTAGGGGATCAGCGCGCTTAGCCCCTCCGCGACCACCAGAGGCACCGTCTTGTTTGCGCCCAGCCAGACCTCTGCCTGGGCGACCGCCTTTCCCGGCGCGACGAGCTCCTCTTGGGTGAACTGCCGAAATGCCCATGTCATCAACCGATCCGCCTCGGCGGCCCGCGCGGCGCTGGTTTCAAGCCCCGTGATCATCAACACTACCCGTCGGTCTCCCTGTTTCGCCGACGCCACCAGGCCGAAGCCCGCCTCTTGAGTGCGCCCGGTCTTAAGCCCGTCCGCCCCGTCCACAAGCCCTAAAATCGGATTACGGTTTTCCTGTGTGATCCCGTCCCAAGTGAATTTTTCTTCCGCGAAATAGCCGTAATACTGCGAGAATTCAGTAATGAGACGGTTCGCCAGAAAGACTAGGTCACGGGCGCTCATGCGGTGGTTGGGGTCGGGCCAGCCCGTGGAATTGGCAAATGTGCTTTCCATCATGCCAAGTTTTTGCGCCCGCGCTGTCATGATCCGGGCGAAGTCATCCTCTGTCCCGGCGAGGTTTTCGGCCACGACAATACAAGCGTCGTTGCCCGACTGAACGATGATGCCTCGGATTAGGTTTTCCACGCTCACCCGCTCACCGGTGCGCAGAAACATCTTGGAGCCGCCCTTTGCCGATGCCTTCGCCGATACGGTGAACATGGTATCAAGCGACACGCGCCCGTCTTCGAGCGCCTCAAAGAGCATGTTGAGCGTCATAAGCTTAGACATGGAGGCCGGTGGCAGCGCCTGTTCTGCGTTTTTGGCTAAAAGAATGGTGCCCGTGGTTTGATCCACGACAAGGGCTGCCCGAGCCTGGGTTTCAAGCGCGTGCGCAGCGGATATCCAAGCCACGCAAACTACTAAGGCGGCGGTCAATGGGCCCAGCGTGGGCGCGCGAGGGGGCATAGGAACGTTCCTTTGATCGATCTTCGCGGTTGGCGGCAGGCTACCCGGGCGGGCAAGGGCGCGCAACGGGGCCGGGGTTCCGAGAACAGGCAAATTGCCGCTGAGCGGGTGCAAGAAAGGGAACCACAGCTGGGCGCAGGCCCACTGGTTTCCAGTGATCGGCGCCTTTAGCCGCGCACGAAGTAGGCGTCGTCGAAGCCCAGCTTTTTGACCATAGACAGCAGCTGTCGCTGTTCGCTCGCGGACCCGGCAGGCCCCGCAATAACGCGCCAAAAGGTCTTTCCGTTTGTGGAAGACGATACGATCCGCGCCGGGATACCGTTTGATTTCATGGCGGCCAGGTTTGCGGTGGCGTTGTCTTCAACGCTGAAAAAACCGATCTGCACAAAAGGCTTATCGACCGACGGCTTCGGTGCCGGCGTGGCCGCTGCGGGTTTTGGCGCTGCCGGTTTGGGCTTTTCCGCGCCCTCTATGGAGGCAAGTGCCGCCGTGGTCAGAGCCGCGGTGTCCGCGGGTGTTTTGTCCAGCGTTTCAGAGGTGACATCTTCGGTATTGCCGGGGGTGACCGGGGCAGGGGCTGCCACTGGGACCTCTTCGCGGCGCAAAGCCGTAACTTTCAATACGGCGGGTGTACCAGCCTGTACCCCAAGCGCTGCCGCAGCGTCAGAGCTGAGTTGGAAAGCTGGGCCAGGGTTGTCGCGTTCACGCCGGAAAAGTGCACCGACCACAAATTTTCCTGTGGCCTCATTTCGAATTATGACGCGCTCAGGCTCTTTGTTGTCCGGATGGGCGATCCATACGCCGCCGAGCGACGGACGTCCGTCCCAAAGGGCTTTGTCAGTGACACCAAAGACTTCGGGGGCTTCCACGTCGCGTTCAACGGTTTTGACGGACGGGCCCGCGGGCGCGTCGGTCTCTTCGGTTTCGTCCTGCTGGCCAAGACCCAGGTTGAGCGACGCCAACCCGTCCTCGCCGCACCCGGCTAAAAGCAACGCCGAAACTGAAAACGCTGCGAAACTGCGCGTAAAAAAGGGAAGTGTGCCCGCCATGATCTGCCTCCTCGACGGAGCCCCGGAATATGTAGCGCCCAAAAAAACCGCCCTTTGGACGCCCGGTGGCCCGTTGACTGCTCGTGCTGCTTTTCCGCAGCTTTAACCAACATCTATGCACAAAAGCGGTCGCGAAGGAACCCTAGGTGTGGGGCTATTGGGCAACAGGCGCGGGAATTTTGGCCCTTGAACCCAAGCCGCAGGAGCGCCTAGACCATGACGGCACGACCCAAGGGGAGCCGCGGAGAGGTGGCAGAGTGGTCGAATGCGGCGGTCTTGAAAACCGTTGAGCCTTTGCGGGTTCCCAGGGTTCGAATCCCTGTCTCTCCGCCATCCTGCACGGTTGCATTGTCACCCTGTGTTAGAGGCGTTACGGTCGGCCGGGCGGCGTGTTGGCCGCCCTTTTCCGGAGGATAACGCCCATGCGCCGCGCGCTTTTTCGGCAGGATCCGCACCGGCTGCGGGATGCGGCGGAAAAAGACCTTGAGGTGGCTATCGGTCGTGAAGTGCGCGCCTATCGCATGCAGCGGGATATGACGGTAGCCGAGCTTGCCGAGGAGGCGGGCCTTTCGATGGGCATGCTCTCGAAAATTGAAAACGGCAACACGTCGCCGTCGCTTACAACTCTCCAAATGCTGGGGCAGGCGCTTGGCGTGCCGCTCACGGCGTTTCTGCGACGTTTTGAGGAAGCGCGCGAGGCAGTGCTTGTTAAAGCAGGGGAGGCGGCGCAGGTCGAGGGTGCAGGCACGCGGGCTGGGCACCAGTACAATCTCATGGGGCACCTGAACCTGAACACCAGCGGCGTGGTAATGGAGCCATACTACATTCGGCTCACGTCAGAGTCTGATATTTTTCCTACGTTTCAGCATGATGGGCTGGAACTCCTTTACATGCTGGAAGGAGAAGTCGTTTATCGGCACGGCGCGTCTCGCTACCGCATGGGGCCGGGGGACAGCCTGCTTTTTGACGCGGACGCCCCCCACGGGCCTGACGAACTGATTACGCTGCCTGCACATTTTTTGTCGATCATCTGCTATCCGCAGTAAACGCCGCGCTCTCAGCGCCGCAGACGCATTTATCAACTGGCGAGAAAGTTTCTTTCCTTTAAGGTGTACATCACACCGGCTATTAGGGTCCAGAGTCGCGGGTTAACCGCGCTCCAACTGCCCTGCAAAACGGATCAAGGAAAGGAGCGCATATGTGCGGTATCGTGGGCCTTTTTCTCAAAGACGCGTCGCTTGAACCGCGCCTTGGCGGGATGCTGGCGGACATGCTGGTGACCATGACGGACCGGGGGCCCGACAGCGCCGGTATAGCGATCTACGGTGACGCCGAGGATGGTGTGGCCAAGCTGTCGGTCCAGTCGCCAGACCCGGAGGCGGATTTTCCGGCACTTGAGACGCACCTGGTTAAAGCCTTTGGTGCGGCGGTGAACCTGACGCGCAAAGACACCCATGCGATCCTGACCGTTGCCGAGGACCGGCTGCCCGAACTCCAGTCGTCGCTGGCGGAGGCATTTCCGCAGCTCACGCCCATGAGCCGGGGCGACGCCATCGAAATCTTCAAAGAGGTGGGCCTACCCCAGGCGGTGGTGGACCGCTTTGGCTTGGGCGCCATGGGCGGCACTCACGGCATTGGCCACACGCGGATGGCCACCGAATCCGCGGTTACAACCGACGGGGCGCACCCGTTTTCCACCGGCCCCGACCAGTGCCTGGTGCACAACGGGTCGCTGTCAAACCACAACAACCTGCGCCGCAAGCTGCGGAGGGAAGGCATTGCTGTGGCCACCGAAAACGACACCGAGGTTGCCGCCGCTTACCTGACCTGGAAGATGCAGGGCGGCGCAAACCTGGGTGAGGCGCTGACATCGGGGCTCTCTGACCTTGACGGCTTCTACACCTTCGTTGTGGGCACAAAGACCGGTTTCGGGGTGCTGCGCGACCCCATCGCCTGCAAGCCTGCGGTTCTCGCTGAAAACGAGCAATACGTGGCGTTTGGTTCCGAATACCGAGCGCTGGTGAACCTTCCCGGGATCGAAAACGCCCGGGTCTGGGAGCCCGAACCCGCCACCGTCTATTTCTGGGAACGCTAAGCCATGCAGACCATCGACTTGACGCATCAAACGTTGCGCGACGCCAATGAAGCGCTGCAGGACCAGGCCCAAGCCACTAACCAGACGGCGTGGGAAATCCTAAATCCCCGAGGATCGCATGCGCTCGCTGTGGGGCTTGACGCGCCGATCGAGGTGACCGTGCGCGGCTCCACCGGATACTACTGCGCGGGTATGAACGCCCAAGCCACGGTCACCGTCGAAGGCAACGCAGGTCCTGGCGTGGCCGAAAACATGATGTCAGGCAAGGTTGTCATTGAAGGCGACGCAAGCCAGTACGCCGGGGCCACCGGGCACGGCGGGCTTTTGGTAATCAAAGGAAACGCATCATCGCGCTGCGGGATATCCATGAAGGGGATCGACATCGTAGTACACGGCAACATCGGGCATATGTCCGCCTTCATGGCGCAGAAGGGCAACCTGGTGGTGCTGGGCGATGCGGGCGACGCCCTGGGTGACAGCCTATATGAAGCGCGGCTTTTTGTGCGCGGGAAGGTGAAATCCCTGGGCGCTGACTGCGTGGAAAAGGAAATGCGCCCCGAACACATCGACGCGCTGTGTGCG
>JBCCMR010000136.1:0-8342 GCA_039026255.1 Pseudomonadota bacterium | reverse complement strand
CGGAGGAACGTTGGAACCACTTCCAGGCTATGGGATGTGTCTCAAGCTCAAAGGTGGACGGGCTAGGATGCGGTGGCGCATCCGGGTGGGGCCTTTTAAGGGGCTTATTCCGCCGCTACCGCGAGCTCCGCATTTTCCACGCGTACGGCTGAGAATTTGAACTCCGGGATTTTTCCGTAGGGGTCGAGCGCGCTGTTGGTCAGGATATTGGCGGCGGCCTCCACGTAAGCGAAGGGTAGAAATACCATATCTTCGGCCACGGCACGGTCGGCGCGGGCCATCACCGTGACCGTGCCTCGTTTGGTGGTCAGCCGTACATAACCGCCAGGCCGGACGCCCAACGCCCGCAGGGTGCGCGGGTGGAGCGAGCAGTTGGCCTCCGGTTCGACGGCGTCGAGTACCGTCGCCCGGCGGGTCATGGAGCCGGTGTGCCAATGTTCGAGTTGGCGCCCGGTGGTCAGGATCATGGGGTATTCGGTATCAGGCGTATCGTCGGGGGGCACGATGGAGGCGGGGGTGAAGCGGGCGCGGCCTTCGGGGCGGGGGAAGCCGTCGCCGAAGACGATGGGCTGGCCCGGGTCTTCGGGCGAAAGCGACGGGTAGGTCACCGCTTCCCCTTCCAAGCGTTCCCAAGTGATGTTGTTAAGCGACTTCATCGACATCTTCATTTCCGCGAAGACCTCGCGCGGGTGGCTGTAAGTCCAGGGCAGGCCCAGGCGCTGGGCCAGTTCCACCGTGATTGACCAGTCTTCGCGTGCCTCGCCCGGGGGGGCGACTGCGGGGCGGCCCATCTGCACTTGACGATTGGTGTTGGTGACCGTGCCGGTTTTTTCCGCAAATGCACTGGCCGGGAGTATGACGTCGGCAAAGTTGGCGGTTTCGGTCAGGAAGATGTCCTGCACCACGAGGCAATCAAGTTTTGCCAGGGCGTCCCGGGCGTGTTCCACATCCGGGTCAGACATGGCCGGGTTTTCGCCCAGGATATACATGCCGCGGATGTGGCCATCATGGATTGCGTCCATGATTTCCACCACGGTGAGCCCTTTTTGGCCGTCGTCATACGCCTCGGACTGCCAGATCTCTTTAAACGCACTGCGCACCCCGTCGTCGGTCACGCTCTGGTAGTCGGGCAGGAACATCGGGATCATGCCCGCGTCAGACGCGCCTTGGACGTTGTTTTGCCCCCGCAGCGGGTGGAGCCCGGCGCCCGGGCGACCCACGTGACCCGTCATCAGCGCTAGGCTGATCAGGCAGCGGGAATTGTCGGTGCCGTGGATGTGCTGGCTAACCCCCATGCCCCAAAAGATCATGCCTGCTTGGGCGCCGGCGAAGGTGCGGGCCACATCGCGCAAGAGGTCTGCTTCGACGCCGCAAAGCTCTTCCATCTTTTCGGGGGGGAAGTTTTTGAGGTGCTCTTTCTGCTCTTCCCAGTTTTCGGTGTAGGCGTCGATGTATTGCTGGTCGTAGAGCCCTTCTTCGACGATCACGTTCATAATCGCGTTGAGCATTGCCACGTCGGTGCCGGGGCGGAATTTCAGCATGTGTGTGGCGTGGCGGCGCAGGCCGTGGCCGCGCGGATCCATCACAATTAACTGGCCGCCGCGCTTGACGAACTGTTTGAAGTAGGTCGCTGCTACCGGGTGGTTTTCGGTCGGATTGGCGCCGATCACGATGGCCACGTCGACGTTCTCAATTTCGTTGAACGTAGCGGTCACCGCGCCGGAGCCCACGTTTTCCATCAGCGCGGCCACCGAGGATGCATGACACAGGCGGGTACAGTGGTCGACGTTGTTGTGGCCGAAACCCTCGCGGATGACTTTCTGGAAGAGGTACGCCTCTTCGTTGGTGCATTTGGCGGAGCCGAAACCCGCCACGGTTTTGCCTCCGTGGGTGTCGCGAAGCCCGCCGAGCCCGCCGGCGGCGCGGGTCATGGCCTCTTCCCAGGTAGCTTCGCGGAAAACCTCTTGCCAGTTGCCTGGGTCCACATTGAGCCCCTTTGGCGGGGCGTCTTCCCGGCGGATCAAAGGTTTTGTCAGCCGGTGGGGGTGGGCGATGTAGTCAAAGCCAAAGCGGCCCTTCACACAGAGCCGGTTTTCGTTGGACGGTCCGTCGATGCCGTCCACCCAGGCGATTTCGTTATCTTTGACCTTTAGCGATACCTGGCAACCCACGCCACAGAACGGACATACAGACTTTACCTCCCGATCGTAGTCCTGGCTGTCGCCGCGGCCTTCCGCGTCCAAACCCGTGGCGGGCATCAGAGCGCCCGTAGGGCAGGCCTGCACACATTCCCCACAGGCCACGCAGGACGATGCCGCCATGGGGTCGTCCATATCAAAAACAATTTTAGCGTCGTGGCCGCGCCCGGCCATGCCGATGACGTCGTTGACCTGCACTTCGCGGCAAGCGCGCACACACAAGTTGCAATTGATGCAGCTGTCTAGGTTGACCGCCATCGCCACGTGGCTGTCGTCCAAGAGCGGAACACGCTCTTTCTCGATTTTGGGAAAGCGGCTTTCGGTAACCCCCTGGATATCGGCCATGTCCCAGAAATGTGACGACCGGTCATGGGCGTCTTCCCGGGGGGGTTGGTCCGCGGCCAGCATTTCAACCACCAGTGCCCGGGCTTTGGTGGCGCGGGCGGATTGGGTCGTAACGATCATGCCGTCAGTGACAGGGCGAATGCAGGATGCCACCAGGTTGCGGTCGCCATCCACCTCGACCATGCAGGCGCGGCAGTTACCGTCGGACCGATAACCCTTTTGCCCGGAGTGGCACAGGTGCGGGATGGTCGTGCCTTCGCGCTGGGCGACGGTCCAGATGGACTCACCTGCTTCGGCGGTCACTTCTTGCCCGTCCAGAGTGAAGGTCACCCGTTCGCCCATGGCTCGCTACTTTCTACCTAAGTCGCTTTGCTTTGGGGACTATTCCACATCGCACGCTATCCCGAAAGGTGAGAATCGACAGGGTTCTGGGGAATTGCGTCGCATAAGGTGCCACCGTTTGGGCTTTGCGAGGCGGGGTGGGGATCAAATGGTCTTGCGGGCGTTTAATGCCGCCGAAATTGTGCCGTCATCCAAGTAGTCCAGTTCGCCGCCCACGGGCACACCTTGGGCCAGGGACGTGACGGTCACGCCTATCGGTTCGAGCTGATCTGCGATGTAGTGGGCGGTGGTCTGACCGTCGACTGTGGCGGGAGTCGCGAGGATCACCTCGGTCACGCCTTCGTGCGGGATGCGATCGACCAAGAGCGGGATTTTGAGGTCTTCGGGGCCAATACCATCGAGTGCTGAAAGTGTCCCGCCCAGCACGTGGTAGCGTCCCCGAAAAAGCGCCGTACGCTCCATCGCCCAGAGATCCGAGACATCCTCCACCACGCAAATCTGGCCCTGGGCGCGTTTTGGATCGGCGCAGATATCGCAGATGTCACCGGTGCCAATGTTGCCGCAGTTGCGGCATTCGCGGGCCGTGGCGGCAACAGCAAAAAGCGCGTCAGACAGGGGGCCCATCACCAACGCGCGTTTCTTGATCATATGCAACACAGCGCGCCGGGCAGACCGGGGACCCAGCCCCGGCAGCTTTGCCATAAGCGCGATCAGCGTTTCAATTTCGGAATTGGCCCCGGCCATGCCCCGTCAGAAAGGAAGCTTCATGCCCGGCGGGAGCGGCAAGCCCTCGGTCACCTTGGCCATCTCTTCTTGTTGGCGGACAGTGGCCTTTGCTTGGCCGTCTTTGACGGCAGCCACGATCAGGTCTTCCACCACCTCGCGGTCGTCAGGATTGAAAAGGCTTTCGTCGACGTGGAGTGCCCGCAGATCCCCCTTGGCCGACACCGTGGCGCGCACCATGCCCGCGCCTGCTTCGCCTTCGACGGTGATCTCGTCTAGGCGGGCCTGGGTCTCCTCCATCTTGGACTGCATCTCTTGGGCCTGCTTCATGATCTTAGCCATGTCGCCCAGGCCGCCCAGACCCTTGAGCATTTCGCGTTCCTTCCGTTGCATGTATCTAGATGTCGACGGTATCAGCGGTGTTCGGGGGCGGCAAGGCGCGCCCGGGATGCAGGGCGGCCCGTGACAGTGGCTTGACGGCCGTGCAGCCCCGGAAAGCGCATGGACCACAACGGGCGCCTAGTCTTCGAAGGGGTCCCAGTCTTCGTCGAGCGAGGCATCGTCGACCGAAGGCGCGGCGTCGGCCAGCGCTTCAAAGGCGGTGATCTCGCGAATTTCGGCGCCAGGAAAACGAGCCATAACAGCCTGCACCATCGGGTGCGCCAGGGCGCGGCCCTGCAAGTCGGTGCGTGTGGCGGCGGTGGTTTCGGCGATTGTCGCGGCACCGCCGTCTGACACCACCGATACCCCCCAGCGCACCCCTGTCCAGGATTGGAGCCGCTGGCCCAAACGCTGGGCAAAGTCGGCGGGCGCATTGTCAGTGGGCTGAAATTCAATGCGACCAGGGGCATAACTTACCAAACGCAGGTGATTTTCCACCTCTATCAAAAGCTTGGCGTCGCGGCGCGCACGGATTAGGTCCACCACCTGGTCAAACCGTGCAAATCGCAACAGCGCTTGGCTGGGATTGCCAGCGGGGTCGCCTGCACCTGCGGCAATTGCCCCGCCACCCGCCACCCGCGCCACGGGGCCGGAAGTGGGCCCCGCACTGGAGCCCGTATTGGGGCCAGCCCCAGGAGCAGCCTCGGTACCCGCCCCCAAGGGCGCACCGGGTGCACGGGTCGCGCCGTTTGCGCCCGGCGTGGGCGACGCTGCGGCGCCGGGAACTGGACCATCAGGCGGTGTTTCGGACAAACGCCGCACGAGGTCACTCGGGCTTGGCAATTCGGCTACGTGCGTCAGGCGGATGATCGCCATTTCCGCGGCCATCATGGCGTTCGGGGCCAGCGACACCTCTTCGAGGGCTTTCAAAAGCATCTGCCACATGCGCGTCAGCGCCCGCATAGGCAGTGCTTCTGCGAAAGCTGCGCCGCGGGCGCGCTCGTCCGGGCTGACGGTGGGGTCTTCCAGCGCCTCCGGGCTAATTTTGACAAGGCTCACCCAATGGGTGATCTCGGCTAGGTCGCGCAGCACAGCAAGCGGGTCGGCGCCATCGGCGTACTGCCCGGCCAATTCGGTCAACGCCAAGGCAGCGTCGCCTTTCATAACCAGATCAAAAAGGTCGAGCACTCGGCCCCGGTCGGCGATGCCCAGCATGGCGCGCACCTGGTCGGCGTCAGTTTCACGAGCGCCCTGGGCAATCGCCTGATCCAAAAGGCTCATGGCGTCGCGCACAGAACCTTCGGCGGCGCGGGTGATCAGCGCCAGGGCCTCTTCGGTGACCTGCGCGCCCTCCGCCTGGGCGATCTTTTCCATATGGGCGATCATCACCTCGGGTTCTATCCGGCGTAGGTCAAAGCGCTGGCATCGCGACAAGACGGTTACAGGGATTTTCCGAATTTCTGTGGTGGCAAAGATGAATTTGACGTGCTCGGGCGGCTCTTCCATGGTTTTGAGTAGCGCGTTGAACGCCGAGGTGGACAGCATGTGCACCTCGTCAATGATATAGATTTTGAACCGCGCGGACGCCGCGCGGTAGTGCACGCTATCTATAATTTCGCGAATATCGTTGACGGACGTGTTCGACGCTGCATCCATTTCGAGCACGTCCACATGGCGCCCCTCGGCGATGGCGCGACAGGGCTCGCACGTGCCACAAGGGTCTGTTGTGGGCCCGCCCGTCCCGTCGGGGCCAACGCAATTCATACCCTTGGCGATAATGCGTGCGGTGGTGGTCTTGCCGGTGCCGCGGATCCCCGTCATGACAAAGGCATGGGCAATTCGGTCCGCGGCAAAAGCGTTTTTAAGGGTGCGCACCATGGCGTCCTGGCCGATCAGGTCAGCGAAGGTGGCCGGTCGGTACTTGCGGGCCAAGACCTGGTAACCGGTGGCGGGGGCGTCTGCCATGGGGACCTTTCAGATTCGCGTCGCGGTCGTGATCCTAGGGCAGAGCGGCGCAAAGCACCATGCGGCGCCGGGTCGGGGCGCGTCGGAATTGGGGTCAGGCGATGATCTATGCCATCGGGGACATTCACGGCGACCTGAGCAAGCTGCGCGCCGCCCAGGACCGCGTTGCCCGCGACGCGGGCGGGCGTCCGCACGACGTGGTGCACGTGGGCGATCTGGTGGATCGGGGCCCCGACAGCCGCGGCGTGATCGCGCATCTGATGGCCGGGCAGGCGGCCGGGCGGCCGTGGCGGGTTCTAAAGGGCAACCACGACCGCATGATGACCGAATTTATCCGACACGGGCGCCGCGATCCGCGGTTGCGCCCAGACTGGGACTGGCTGGCGCCGCCGCTCGGGGCCGCCGAAACACTGGTGAGTTACGGGGCCGACATCGCGGGGCTGGCCGCCGCCGCCGCGCGGGAGGCGGCGCTTGCGGCCGTGCCCGGCGCCCATCTCGACTGGCTCGAGTCGCTGCCTGCGTTCCATGCCGCCGAGCGGTTCTTTTTCTGCCATGCGGGCGTGGCGCCCGGGGTCGCGCTGGCGGACCAGGTCGAGGATGACCTGATCTGGGTGCGGGCGCCCTTTGACGTTGATCCGGTGCTCCACCCCAAGGTTGTGGTGCATGGTCATGTGCCAGTTGGCGCTGTCACCCACTACGGTGGTCGCATCAACATCGACACCGGCTGCGCCTACGGTGGTCCGCTTAGCGTGATTGTCTGCGACGATGAGACGGGCCAAACCTGGGAAGTTACGGCCAAAGGGCGCAGGGTCCTTGCTCCGCCAATTTGACCCTAGGTCAAGCACCAAATGGCCGCTGCCGCTGCGCAACGCGCAAAGACGCAACACATTGATTTGACGCGGGCCTGACAGTTGATACTGTGCCCCGGCGGATGGTTGAATCGGAATCCCGGACAACCCCACGGAACCCGCCAAGTGGCACATTAGAATTGCTGCATGTGGGGACCGCGCAAAATAACACGCGCCGCGTAAAGGGAGGACCAAACTTGGCCGACACCACAGGTCAGATCGACACTATTCCGCGCCTTTTGGGGCGCAATGCCGCCGCTTATGGCAGCCGCCCCGCCTACCGGGAAAAGGAATTCGGCATCTGGCAAAGCTGGACCTGGGCAGAGACCCGCGATGAAATCGAAGCTCTTGCCATGGGGCTTTTGCACATGGGGCTCAACCCCGGCGACCACATTGCCATTATCGGCCGCAACCGGCCGTATTTCTATTGGGCTATGGTGGCCGCCCAATGCTGTGGCGCGGTGCCGGTTCCGATCTACCAGGACAGCGTGGCCGAAGAGATGTCTTATGTGCTTGATCACTGTTCGGCGCGATTTGTCATCGCCGAAGACCAAGAGCAGGTGGACAAAATACTCGACATCGAAGACCGGTTGCCTGGGCTTGAACAGGTGATCTACCTCGACCCCCGGGGGATGCGGAAATACGACAAAGCGCGGCTCAGCGCTTACCGGGACGTGCAGGCCGCTGGACGAGCCGATGCCGTCACGCTTCGCCCACAGATGGAGGCCCTGGTGGCCGGAGCAAAGGCCAGCGATACCTGCGTGATGCTTTATACATCAGGCACCACTGGCCGACCGAAGGGCGTGGTCCTGTCTGGCAGCAATATTATCAGCGCCTCATCGTCGAGCGCCGATTTCGACCGCCTGGGTCCGGGCGACAGCGTTCTGGCCTATCTCCCGATGGCCTGGGTGGGCGATTTCATATTTTCGATTGGACAGGCCTATCACGCGGGCTTTTGCGTTGCTTGCCCGGAAAGTAGCGACACGATGCAGCACGACCTGCGCGAGATCGGTCCGACCTATTTCTTTGCTCCGCCGCGGTATTTTGAAGGCGTTCTGACCAGCGTGATGATCCGTATGGAGGACGCAGGTGGTTTGAAGAAGCGGCTCTTTGACCGGGCCATGGCCTTTTCCCGCGATGTGGGGCCCAAGCTTTTAGACGGTCAGCCCGTGGGTCTGGGCGACCGGCTGCGCTACGGCATGTGGAACCTGTTGGTCTATGGTCCCCTTAAAAACACTCTGGGCCTAAGCCGGGTGCGCGTCGGTTATACGGCGGGCGAGGCCATCGGCCCCGAAATCTTTGACTTCTATCGGTCGCTCGGCATTAACCTGAAACAGCTTTATGGGCAGACGGAAGCGAGTGTTTTTGTGACGCTCCAACCCGACGGAGAAGTGCGCCCAGACACTGTGGGCGTGGCAGCACCTGGGGTCGAATTGCGCGTCGATGATAGCGGAGAGGTCTTTTACCGATCTCCGGGTGCATTTGTGGAATACTATAAGAATCCGGAAAGCACCGCTGGCACAAAAGATGCCGATGGGTG
>JBCCMR010000135.1:0-8345 GCA_039026255.1 Pseudomonadota bacterium | reverse complement strand
GATCGCCATCGGCGGCGGCATTAACGAGCCGCTCGATGCCCTGTGCACGGTGCTTTATGGGCTGTTCACAAACCCTGACCAATTGGCCGAGGTACGTCGCCAAAACGACTGGGCGCGCGCCTTCGAAGAGGCCGTCCGTTGGGTCGCCCCCATCCAGGTGTCAAGCCGCCTCTTGACCGAAGACGTAGAACTGCGCGGCTGCCTTATTCCTAGGGGCGACACGGTCATGACCATCCAGGCTAGCGCCTGCCGGGACGAAGAACTCTACGACAACGGCGAGGTTTTCAACGTCTACCGCCCCCGCGCGGCCCACCAGGCGTTCGGCAACGGGCCGCATTTCTGCCAGGGGGTGAATGTGGCGCGCCGGGCGGTGGCCGACATCATGCTGCCGATGCTTTTTGACCGCTTCCCTGGCATGCGCCTGGCCGGGCCCGCGCCGTTCCGGGGCTTTGGGTTCCATGGCCCCGTGGCGCTGCCGGTGCACCTGGCATGAGGCGCCGTGCGCTGATCCTGGGCGGCGCTGGTGCCGCCTTGGTGGCAGGATGCGCTGCGCCCGAAACCCTGCGCCGGGAAAGCAACTTTCGCGGCGATTATCGAGGGCTTTCCCACGCGGACGAAATCGTCTTCCTGATCCCCGGCGCGCTGGCCTCCACCTACATGTTCGGCCCGGCCTTCACCTGGAAGTCACGCCGCCGGGTGGTCATGGAGTACCGCTTCCCCGGCTATGACGGGCTGGCGCACGATCGCGCCGTGCACATCCAAGGCGACGCCGCCAAGATTGCGGCCCTGGCGAACCGCTTCCCCCGGGCGCGGGTGCGGGTTTTGGGATTTTCCACCGGCGGCGCAATCGCGATCGAGGCTGCCGCGCGCATGGATCACGCCGACGTCCAGGTCGCCGCAATCGGTTGTGCGGTGCCGTTTCCGGGGATGCTGGGGGTGGGGCCTCGTGGCTTTGCCGGGCTTGTACGAGCCGCCGGGGTGACGGGTCTGTCGGACATCAAGGCAATCTGGCTGGAGTATTTCAAGACGCTTCTCTACGGGCGCAACTGGGCGGATGACCCCTGGACCCGCGCCCGGGCCAATGCTTTTGTGCGGGCGCTCGAAGATCAGATCGCGGTTCCGAGCGATGGGGTAGGGCGGTCCCATTCGGCCAACCTCTTGATCTGGTCGCTGTCTGATGATGCCCGCGCCAGCCGCGCCCGGGTGCGGTTTTACCACGGGGTCAATGACACCATCGTGCCGCTGCGCCTGGTGCGCCGCCTGGCCACGTTGGTCGGCGGTGAGGTGACAGCCTTTTCGCCAGACGCGCACCTGCTGCTTTTGACGCGCCCCGAGGTTATCACGCGGGCTGGCCGCGACATGGGCATCAACCGCTAATTCCGCCTGTACTCGCCCGCAGGCACGACCCTTGCAATTGGCCGCCAGTCGGGCTATTCGCCGCCCTCGTCGCAGTCTGCGACGCGGTGGGAGGCGCGCGCCACGCGTGGCGCAACCGGACCACCCCAGCAAAACGCCCCGGCACGCGTGCTCGGGGCCTTGGAAAAGGAGAAGCCGATGGCCAAGAAGGTCGCAGGCAAGATGAAGCTGCAGGTGCCCGCTGGGCAAGCCAACCCAAGCCCGCCGGTCGGTCCGGCGCTCGGTCAGCGCGGCATCAACATCATGGAATTCTGCAAGGCGTTTAACGCCAAAACCCAAGAGATGGAGCCGGGCGCCCCCTGTCCAACCGTGATCACTTATTACGTGGATAAGTCGTTCACTATGGACATCAAGACGCCGCCCGCGTCCTTCTACCTCAAGAAGGCTGCTAAGGTGAAATCGGGCGCCAACAACCCGTCGAAGGAAACCGTTGGGACGGTTTCCGTGGCGCAAATCCGCGAAATCGCGGAAGCTAAAATGAAGGATCTCAACGCAAACGACCTGGAAGGTGCCATGCAGATTATTCTGGGCAGCGCAAAGTCCAGGGGTCTCGAGGTGAAGTGATGGGTAAGGCCGGCAAACGCATGAGCGCGGCAAAAGCCGCATTCGCCGAAAAGTACGAAGTGACAGTTGCGGAAGCCGTGGGTCTGGTGAAGGGCAACGCTTCAGCAAAGTTTGACGAAACCGTCGAGATCTCGGTCAACTTGGGTGTTGATCCGCGCCACGCGGATCAGATGGTGCGCGGCACGGTGAGCCTGCCCAACGGCACCGGTAAAACCATGCGTGTGGCGGTTTTCGCCCGCGGTGAAAAAGCCGACGAAGCCAAGGCGGCAGGCGCCGATATCGTGGGCGCCGAAGACCTGATGGAGACCATCCAGGGGGGCACCATTGCCTTTGACCGCTGCATCGCCACCCCGGACATGATGCCTATCGTAGGCCGCCTGGGTAAGGTGCTGGGCCCCCGCAACTTGATGCCCAACCCCAAGGTTGGCACCGTTACCATGGACGTCAAAGCCGCCGTGGAAGCCGCCAAGGGCGGTGAGGTCCAGTTCAAGGCTGAAAAGAAAGGCATCGTGCACGCGGGCATCGGAAAGGCCAGCTTTGAGGCGGGCGCGCTCGCACAAAACGTTAAGGCGTTTGTGCAAGCCGTGGCGCGGGCTAAGCCCTCGGGCGCCAAAGGCACGTATATGAAGAAGGTGTCGCTGAGTTCCACCATGGGGCCTGGCGTGTCCCTTGATATCTCCGATGCGGTAGCGGAAGACTAAGGCCATAGGGCCATAACTATTGAAGGGCGCGTCCTGCGGGGACTGCGCCCTTTTTTGGCCCGTTGTTATTCACTCATAGGGGTGATTGCTAAAATTCGCCTTATTCCCGGCTTGGGTCGCGGGCTAATGGTCATGATTGGTTAATGGGCAGCGCGCAAATTGACTGTGCAACTGCCGGAGCCCGCGTGACCATGCCTACCACCTTCACCGTCTTCTTTCTGGGAAATGAGCCCGATCTTGACACCAACGAGGGCAATTTCACGGCCGAAAACGCAGGCGCAATCGTCGGCAATACCTACGGTGGACCGGGCAACGCACTGGTTAATCACGCCCAGACATTTTCCCCGGGCTCCACCGGATACCAAGGGGGGTCGTATTCGACGGCTTATGACCAGAACACCACCGGCGATACGTTTCGCATTGATGGGGGCGGTGATCAGACCTTTGACAGTGTCGCCGTCTATAACGCCACAGTCACCTATATCGACGGCGACACCGCAATGATCAGCGCAGTTATCTTCCAGGATGATGCCGGCAACACGTATTTGGCGCCGGAATTTTCGCGCAACAGCGATCAATTGGTGTTGGAAGCAAAGCCGCTTCAGGCGATCACGCTTGACAGTTTGTTGGTCGACCGCGCCGCCGGGCTCAACTTTTCGCGAGAGGATATTAATTATGTGACCTGTTTTACCCCGGGGACACGTATTGCTGTGCCCGACGGGGAAAGGCGAGTAGAAAGCCTGCGTCCGGGGGATCTTGTTTCGACCCGCGATCATGGGGCGCAACGGCTACGGTGGGTGGGCCGCAACCGGGTCGCATTGGGAAAGGCGCGCAAAGGGGAAGATCGCGCGCGCCTTTGCCCGGTGGTGATCCGCGCCGGTGCTTTGGGCTGCGGGCTGCCGCGGCGCGACCTGCGCGTGTCGCCCCAACACAGGATTTTAGTCCGGTCGCGCCATGCCCGCGAGGTGCTGGGTGTGGACGAGGCGCTGGTTCCCGCGAAAAAGCTACTCCCTCTGCCGGGTGTGCGCCTCGCCCGGGGGCAGCGGCAAGCGACCTACCTGCACCTGATGCTTGACCGCCACGAGGTGATCTTTGCGGAAGGTGCCCCTACGGAAAGCCTCTTTGCCGGGAAGATGGCCCTACGGGAACTAGGCCGGGCACAGGTGGCGGAGTTGCAAGAGGCCCTGCCGGGGGCGCTCGCCGCCGCTGCGATCCCTGCGCGTCACTTGGCCGATGGCCGTGGCGGCCGCGATCTGGTGGACGCAATCAAGGAGCAAGGTACGTCGCTTTTGGCGGCCTAGAGAGGCGGCTTTAACGTCTGAGGCGCATGGCCGGACGCCAAGCCTTGTCAAAGGCGGCTTGCGCGGCGATGACGTGGCGGCGGCTTCGGCTTGCCGGGCCGTCATCGACGGGTGCACAATAACTCCCGCGCGGCCTGACAGCGCGGTTCATTCGTCTCGCGGGATGAATAGTATGCCGCCTACCGCCTCGCGCCTCCTAAAAGTCAGGATCCGCGCCCCGCGACCCCCTGCGAATTCGCCACGCCTTTGGTCTGGCACAAGTCGCCGAAAAAAGAGGCAGGCTTGATCAAAGATCACACGCAAACCCTGACCCTTTATCCCGGGGTCCCCCGCTTTCGCCAACAGACCCGTCAGCCGGCGACATTGGGGGTTGGCAAATGGCCAGAATCCCTCTAAGGCGCCCACTCTGCCAACGGGCTCGCCCGGGGGCAATCTGTCCGAGACGGCGGGTGGTACGCAAAGTGCTATAATTCCTGCCTGAGATGGGAAAGAACAATTTCGCCGGTGCCTTTGGGCGTCCGGGTGATTTTGGGGCGGCCCTTCCGGACCTGAGTGTCGGGGCCTGCCGGGCCGCGGCAAAACGAGCCGGGGGGACACCCCCTAGAACTGGAGCAAACCTGTGGATAGAGCCCAAAAAGAGCGCGTGGTCGAAGAACTCGGCCAGATCTTCACGGACTCTGGCGTGGTTGTGGTCTCGCACTACACCGGCCTGACAGTTGCGGAAATGCAGGACTACCGAGCGCGCATGCGCGAGGTCGGTGGTGCTGTCCGCGTTGCCAAAAACAAGCTCGCCAAAATCGCCCTTGAAGGCACCCCCTGCGAAAAAATGTCTGATCTCCTGATCGGCATGACCGTTTTCGCGTACTCCGAAGACCCGGTCGCCGCGGCGAAAGCCACGGAAGCCTTCGCCAAGGACAACGCCAAACTGGTGGTTCTGGGTGGGTCGATGGGGGAAAACCTGCTGGATCCCGCCGGTGTGAAGACCGTCGCTGCCATGCCGTCCCGCGAGGAGCTTATCGCTTCCATCGTGGGCTGCATCGCAGCGCCTGCGTCGAACGTCGCGGGAGCGATTGGTGCGCCTGCTTCCAACATCGCGTCGATCCTGTCGTCGATCGAGGAAAAGGCAGAAGCGGCTTAACACTTGTCATGGCCGGTGGGGCATCTTGACCCCGCTGGAAACACACACATCTAAACGGAAACGGACATCTGACATGGCTGATATCAAAAAACTCGCCGAAGAGATCGTGGGCCTGACCCTTCTCGAAGCGCAAGAACTGAAGACCTACCTCAAAGAAGAATACGGCATCGAACCGGCCGCTGGCGGCGCTGTGATGATGGCGGGCCCGGCTGCTGACGCTGGCCCGGCCGAGGAAGAAAAGGATGAGTTTGACGTCATCCTGAAATCCGCGGGCGACAAGAAGATCAACGTCATCAAAGAGGTGCGCGCGATCACAGGCCTGGGTCTGAAAGAGGCCAAGGAGTTGGTGGAAGCTGGCGGCAAAGCCGTCAAAGAAGGCGCAGCCAAGGCGGAAGCCGAGGAAATCAAGAAAAAGCTGGAAGATGCTGGCGCCGAAGTAGAACTTAAGTGACCCCGCGCGGGGGGACTGCCCCCGGCGATCACATACATTGATGTAAGCTGGGCCTGGCGTGGTGTTGGGTCCGGCTTCACGCGTCTTTCAAACCAGCGTTGCGGCGCTGGTTCGACGGACGCGGCGACAGGTTCGGGTGCAAGGGAGCGGGACCCTTTGCAAGAATGGAACCTCGCCCGCCCATGGGGCCCTTTGTGCCAGCCGGTGCCCGACGGCTGCACGAGGGCGGACATGACAGGTAAGGACGACCAGACGCATGGCGCAGACCCACTCCGGTTCCAAACGCATCCGCAAATATTTCGGCAAAATCCGCGAAGTGTTGGATATGCCCAACCTCATAGAGGTTCAGAAATCCAGCTATGACCTTTTCTTACGCTCTGGCGATCAGGCAGTGCCTGCCGACGGCGAGGGTATTCAGGGCGTCTTTCAGTCGGTCTTCCCGATCAAGGATTTCAACGAGACTGCGGTGTTGGAGTTCGTAAAATATGAGCTTGAGCGCCCGAAATACGATGTTGAAGAATGCCAGCAGCGCGACATGACCTATAGCGCACCGCTCAAGGTCACGCTGCGTTTGATCGTGTTCGAAGTGGACGAAGATACCGGCGCCAAGTCGGTCAAAGATATCAAGGAACAGGATGTGTTTATGGGGGATATGCCCCTCATGACCCAGAACGGCACGTTCATTGTGAACGGCACGGAGCGGGTGATCGTGTCGCAGATGCACCGGTCACCGGGCGTGTTTTTCGACCACGACAAGGGCAAGACGCATTCGTCAGGCAAGCTACTCTTCGCCAGCCGGATCATCCCCTACCGGGGGTCTTGGCTCGATTTCGAATTCGACGCCAAAGACATCGTTTACGCCCGCATCGACCGGCGGCGTAAACTGCCGGTGACGACGCTCCTATATGCGTTGGGGCTCGACCAGGAAGGCATTATGGATGCCTACTTCAACACCGTGCCCTACAAGCTGGTGAAGAAAAAGCACGCCTGGGCCACGACGTTTTTCCCGGACCGGATCCGCGGCACCAAGCCGGCCTTTGACATCGTCGACGCCAAATCGGGCGAGGTGATCGCCGAAGCGGGCAAAAAGGTGACGCCGCGCACGGTCAAAAAACTGCTCGACGACGGGGACATCCCAGACATTCTGGTGCCCTACGACAGCCTGGCGGGCCGCTTTGTGGCCACTGACATCATCAATGAGGAAACCGGTGAGATTTGGGTTGAAGCGGGCGATGAACTGACGCTCGAGTACGACAAAGACGGCGAGGTTTCAGGCGGTACGATCAAGATGCTTCTGGATCAGGGCGTGACCGAGATCCCTGTGCTCGACATCGATAACATCAACGTGGGCCCCTACATCCGCACCACCATGGCCGCGGACAAAAACATGAACCGGGAGACCGCGCTCATGGATATCTACCGGGTCATGCGCCCGGGGGAGCCGCCCACTGTCGAGGCCGCAAGCACGCTCTTCGATAGTTTATTCTTCGACGGGGAGCGTTACGACCTGAGCGCCGTGGGCCGCGTGAAGATGAACATGCGTCTCGACCTTGATGCGCCCGACACCCAGCGGACCTTGCGCAAAGAAGACATCATCGCCGTGGTTAAGGCGCTGGTGGAGTTGCGCGACGGCAAAGGCGAGGTGGACGATATCGACCACCTGGGCAACCGCCGCGTGCGGTCCGTGGGCGAATTGATGGAAAACCAGTACCGGGTCGGGCTCTTGCGGATGGAGCGTGCCATTAAGGAACGCATGTCGTCGGTGGAAATCGACACGATCATGCCCCAAGACCTGATCAACGCGAAACCCGCCGCCGCGGCGGTGCGCGAATTTTTCGGGTCAAGCCAGCTGAGCCAGTTCATGGACCAGACCAACCCGCTTTCCGAGGTGACCCACAAGCGTCGCTTGTCGGCGCTTGGGCCGGGGGGCCTGACGCGGGAACGGGCGGGCTTTGAGGTGCGCGACGTACACCCCACCCACTACGGCCGCATGTGCCCCATCGAGACGCCGGAGGGCCCCAATATTGGCCTGATCAACAGCCTGGCGACCTTCGCTCGGGTCAACAAGTACGGCTTTATCGAAACGCCCTACCGCAAGGTCATCGACAGCGCTGTCACTGACGAGGTGCAGTACATGTCCGCCACCGAAGAGATGCGTTACACGGTCGCCCAGGCGAACGCGTCGCTCGACGAGGGGGGCAAGTTCGTCAATGACCTGGCGTCGACCCGTCAGGGGGGCGAATACACGCTCACCCCGCCGTCGAACATCGACTACATCGACGTCAGCCCAAAGCAGCTGGTGTCTGTGGCCGCTTCGCTGATCCCCTTTTTGGAAAACGACGATGCCAACCGGGCGCTTATGGGGTCGAACATGCAGCGCCAGGCGGTGCCGCTTGTGAAGGCCGAGGCGCCCTTTGTGGGCACCGGCATTGAAGAGGTCGTGGCCCGCGATTCTGGCGCGGCCATCACCGCGCGACGCGGCGGGATCATTGACCAAGTTGACGCCATGCGCATCGTTGTGCGTGCCACCGAAAACCTCGAGCCGGGCGACCCGGGCGTGGACATCTACCGTCTGCGCAAATTCCAACGATCGAACCAGAACACCTGCATCAACCAGCGCCCGCTGGTGAAGGTGGGTGACAAGGTGTCGGGGGGCGAAGTGATTGCCGACGGACCGTCCACGGACCTGGGCGAGCTGGCGCTTGGTAAAAACGTGCTCGTCGCGTTCATGCCCTGGAACGGCTACAACTACGAGGACTCGATCCTGATCTCGG
>JBCCMR010000134.1:0-8355 GCA_039026255.1 Pseudomonadota bacterium | reverse complement strand
GGCAAAGTTGCCGGACACGATCGGTCGCGTTTCGAACCCCAGATCGTGCAAGCGCGCCAGCAAATCCGCCCGGCGCATGGCAGACCCCCGCCGGATCACCAGGGAAAATCCGAACCAACTGCTTTGGCCCGTCTCCGCCTGGATCATAAGTTCCGGGTGGTTGCCGAGCGCGTCCTGGAAGGCCGCGCCGTTGGTACGCCGCCCGGCGATCAGGCCCGGCAGCTTTTTCAGCTGCTCCTGGCCAATGGCGCCCGACATCTCAAGCGGCCGCAGGTTGTAGCCCGGCAGCACAAACCGAAAGCTCTCCTCGAAGGGATCGTCGCTTTTGGTGCCCGTGACCAGGTTTTCCTTGGGCAGATTGCGGGTCCAGCCGTGGGCCCGCAGGCTGAGCATGATGTGGTAAAGCTCGGTGTCGTCGGTCACCACGATCCCGCCTTCCATGGTCGAAATGTGGTGCGAAAAGAACGCTGAAAAGCTGCCCATGGCGCCAAAAGTGCCCGCTTGGCGTCCGCGGAGCGTGGCGCCCATGCTTTCGCAGTTGTCTTCGATCAGTGTGATCGGGCGGTCGTCGATGATACCCCGGATGGCGTCAAAGTCGTTCGGGTTGCCCAAAAGGTTGACCGCAAAGATCAGCCTCGTGCGATCGCTGATCGCAGCCTCAAGCGCGGCCAAATCCATGTTAAGCGTGGCCAGGTCGATATCCACAAATTTCACCCGCAGCCCATACTGCTGGAGCGGGGCATAGGTGGTAGACCAACTCACCGCGGGCACAATCACCTCGTCACCCGGCAGGATCGGCGCCTCGCCCCGATACCTCAGTGCCCCTACCATCAAAAGATTGGCCGAAGACCCGCTGTTGCACATGATCGCGTGGCGGGTGCCCACAAACGCCGCGAAGGCCGTCTCGAAAGCGGCGACCTCGGGGCCCATGGAGTACATGTCCGACGCAATCACCCGCTGGATGGCAGCCTGCTCGGCGGCGTCCCAGGATGACGTGGCCAGGGGGAAACGGGCGGTCATGAATGGTGCTCCCGGTAAAAGTCATAGGTGCGCGCGATGGCGTCGCTAAGCGGGGTGGCCGGCGCCCAGCCCCAGGCGGTCTGGCGCGATACGTCTGTCAGCTTCTGGGCCATGCCGACGGGCTTTGACAGGTCGTGGGTGAAGCGGCCCACCCAGCCTAGAACACCCGCCACTGCGGCGTAGTAATCGTTGACGCTGTGGTCGCGGCCCACACCCAGGTTCATCACGTCGGGCACCGTGTCAAAATGGTCAACCGCCCGCCAGATGCCTTCGGCCGCGTCGCCCACGTACATGAACTCTCGCCGGGCGGTGCCATCGCCCCAGATATCCGCCTCGGGCTTGCCCGCAATCTTGGCCCGGTGAAGCTTGTCGATGATGGCGGGCAATAGATGCGACCGCCCGGGGCTGAAGGCATCCCAGGGGCCAAAGAGATTGCAGGGGATCAGCGTCTTGTAGGACAGCTCCGGGTCCTCGGCACTGATGAACGCGGCAAGGCGCATGGCAAACACCTTTGCCAGCGCATAGCCCTCGTTGGTCGGCTCCAGGGCACCGGTGCCGATCTGGTCTTCGGTCAGCGGGTTTTTCCCGCGCGCCGGGTAGACACAAGACGACGAAAGGTTCACCAGTCGCGGCACCCGCGCGGCCCGGGCGGCCATAAGAACGTTGCGTCCTATCATGGTGTTGACGTCCAGAAAATCCACCGGTGCGGCCATGTTTGCCTGGATACCGCCGACCTTACCGGCCGCATGGATCACAACCGTGGGCGCCGCCCACGCCACATAGTCGGCTACGGCCGCGGCGTCTGTCAGATCAAGCTCCGCTCGCGGTGGGGCCAGAACCTCGTGCCCATGGGCGGCCGGGTGGGCGACCAAGTTCCTTCCCACCATGCCGGTGGCCCCGGTGATCAGGACCCGCTCAGCCATGGCGGTCCCGGCGGTCGGCTTCGGCGGCCACCACGGCCAAATCGCTTTCGACCATCTCGGCGATCATCTGGTCAAGCGTCGTCGTCGCCGCCCAGCCGAGCACCTGTTTGGCCTTGCCGGGATCGCCGATCAAAAGCTCCACTTCGGTGGGACGGAAATAGCGGGGGTCGACCTCTACAAGCGTGCGCCCGTCGGGGCCTTTCGCCTTTTCCTCGACGCCCGCGCCGTCCCAGGTCAGCGCGATATCCACCACCGCAAACGCCTTTTCCACGAAACTGCGCACAGTGTGGGTTTCGCCCGTGGCCAGCACAAAATCGTTGCCTTCATCGTGCTGCACGATGCGCCACATACCCTCTACATAGTCGCGCGCGTGGCCCCAGTCGCGCTGGGCATCAAGGTTGCCCAGGTAAAGCCGGTCTTGCAGACCCAGCTTGATCGCCGCCGCCGCCCGGGTGATTTTACGCGTCACAAAGGTTTCACCCCGCCGCGGGCTTTCGTGGTTAAAGAGTATCCCGTTCGAGGCGTGGATGCCGTACGCCTCGCGGTAGTTGACGGTGATCCAATAGGCGTAAAGTTTCGCCGCCGCATAGGGAGACCGGGGATAAAACGGCGTCGTTTCGCGCTGGGGGACCTCTTGCACCAGACCGTAAAGCTCGGACGTGGACGCCTGATAGAACCGCGTTGATTTTTCAAGCCCCAGGATGCGGATAGCCTCCAGCATGCGCAGTGTCCCTACCGCGTCGGCGTTGGCAGTATATTCGGGGGTGTCAAAGCTCACCTGCACGTGGGACTGGGCAGCAAGATTGTAGATCTCGTCTGGGCGCACCTCTTGCACCAGACGGATCAGGTTAGTGCTGTCGGTCATGTCCCCGTAATGCAAGTGAAAGCGCACATTTTGTTCGTGCGGGTCCTGGAAAAGGTGGTCGATGCGCCGGGTATTAAACGACGACGCCCGCCGCTTGAGCCCGTGCACCTCGTACCCTTTGGCCAAAAGTAGCTCCGACAAATAGGCGCCATCTTGGCCCGTGGTCCCGGTAATCAAGGCGCGTTTCATCGGCTCTCCGTGGTTGGGCGGGGGAAGGGGTTCCGCCGCGCGCTTCGGTGAGACCATGTTTGCGCCCGGGTCTCAAGCGGGCACGGGCGAAAAAGGCGCGGCCTGTCGCCACCTGGCCGGGGGCACAATCGCCGCGGTCGCCAGCTTTCCCCGCGCCGCGATATGTGCCAAACCCTGGGTCACAAGGCGGCCGAGGATTAGGCAATGATCACACCGGTTCTGATGTGCGGCGGTTCGGGCACCCGGCTTTGGCCGCTTTCGCGAAAAAGCTATCCAAAACAGTTCGTGCCCCTTTTGGGGGATGAAACGCTTTTCCAGGCCAGCGCCCGGCGCCTGACCGGCCCGGACTTTACCGCGCCCCTGGTGGTCACAAACTCGGACTTCCGCTTTATCGTAACCGAACAGTTGGCCGCCACGGGCGTCGACCCGGGCGCCGTCCTGATTGAGCCCGAAGGCCGCAACACCGCCCCTGCGGTGTTGGCCGCGGCGCTTTACGTTCAGGCGCAAGATCCCGATGCGCTGATGCTTGTATCGCCCGCGGACCACGTGGTCCCTGATGCCGCAGCCTTCCGCGCCGCGGTGGGCGCCGGTGTCACGCGCGCCCGGGCGGGCGATATCGTGACCTTCGGGATCACGCCCGACCGCCCGGAAACCGGCTACGGCTACCTGGAGCTTTCGACCCCACCCACGCCCGGCCAGGCGGTTGGACTGAACCGTTTTGTGGAAAAGCCCGACGCGGCAGCGGCCCAGGCCATGCTCGACGCTGGCACTTTTCTCTGGAACGCGGGCATTTTCCTTTTCTCCGCGCGCACAATGATCGCCGCCTTCCAGGCCCATGCGCCTCAGATGCTAGATCCCGTGGGCGCAGCCATGGCCCAGGCGAAGCCCGACCTAGGGTTCCTAAGACTCGCCGCCGAACCCTGGCGCGGGGCGCAAGACATCTCCATCGACTACGCAGTGATGGAGCACGCCGAAAACATCGCCGCCGTGCCCTTCGACGGCAAATGGTCCGACCTGGGCGGCTGGGACGCGGTCTGGTCCGAAGGCGGCCCGGACGCCCACGGCGTCGTTACCCACGGCAACGCCCACGCGATCGATTGCGACAACGTGCTCATCCGGTCCGAGGCGGCGCAAACTGCGGTCGTGGGCATCGGCTTGCGCGATTTGATCGCGGTGGCCATGCCCGATGCGGTGCTCCTGGTGGACAAATCCCGCGCCCAGGACACCAAAAAGGCGGTCGCGCTCCTGAAAGACAAATCCGCCCCCCAGGCCACCCAATTTCCCCGCGACCACCGCCCTTGGGGGTACTTCGACAGCTTGGCAAAGGGCGCCCGCTTCCAGGTGAAACGCATCGTCGTCAAACCCGGTGCGTCGTTGAGCCTGCAAAGCCACGTGCACCGGTCCGAACACTGGATCGTGGTGGAAGGCACCGCCAGGGTGACCATCGACGACACCGTGCAACTCGTCGCCGAAAACCAAAGCGTCTACATCCCCTTGGGCGCAGTGCATCGCATGGACAACCCCGGCAAGGTGCCCATGGTCCTGATCGAGGTGCAAACCGGCAGCTACCTGGGCGAAGACGACATCGTCCGCTACGAAGACGTCTACGCCCGAGGCGACGGGTGACCGAGATCTTCGTGACCAACTTTAACCCACGCTTCACCGGCGTGTCGGCCACCACGGCCGGCGTGTTGCGCGCGCAACTGGCCCGCGGCCTGGACGCAACGCTTGTGGGCAATCCGCTGCCCGGCTGCCCGGCGCCCATCAGCGCCCGCGCCGCCATGCGCGCCTCCGTGCGGCCAGTTGATCGGCCCTTTGCCATCTGGCATGTGCGCCGCAACCCCGAGATGCGCATAGGACTTTGGGCACGGGATGTCCTGCGCAAACCGATCCGGCTGGTGTTCACCAGCGCCGCGCAACGGCACCACTCTCTTTACCCGCGCTGGTTGATTTCGCGCATGGACGCGGTCATCGCCACCACCGAGGAAGCCGCCCGCTATGTCCCCCACGTGCGCGCCGTTGTGCCCCACGGGATCGACACTGCCCGTTTCTGCCCCGCCCCAGACCGCGCCGCCGTATGGAAAGACCTGGGTTTCGGCGGAAAGGTGGGCGTCGCCACCGTCGGCCGCATCCGCCCCGAAAAAGGCACTGATCGGTTTGTGGACGCGATGATCGCGGCGCTGCCGGGGCTGCCGGGCGTGGTGGCTCTTGTGGTCGGCCGCGCTACCCCAGAACACCGCCGGTTCGAGACCGATCTGCACGCTCGTGTGGCCGAGGCCGGACTCACCGATCGCATAAAGTTCACTGGTGAACGACCGCCCGACGACCTTCCTGCGTTGATGCGCGGCATATCGCTCCTGGTGGCACTACCCCGCTACGAAGGCTACGGCATGACCCCTCTTGAGGCGATGGCAAGCGGCACGCCTTTTGTTGCCACAGACGCAGGCTACTACCGGGCATTTTCTCAGGAAGGTAGGTGCGGTACAGTGCTGGAATGCGACGCCCCACAAACCGCAGCCGATGCTGTGGCGGCGCTCCTATCTGACCCCGCTCGCCTTAGTGTTATGGCCCATGCGGCCCGCCAAGCTGCGCAAGACCAACACAGTATCGACACCGAAGCTGCGGGCGCGGCAGCGGTCTATGATGCCCTATGGCAGCGCGGTTAGGCACCCTGATCATACACCTGGCCCGGGCCACAGCCCGGCGCCCGGCGGTTGACGCGCTCCTGTCTCGGGCACCCTACCCAGCCCAGGTGCTAGATGCTGTGGATGGCGGCCGGGCGGACACTCCAGCGCACGCGCCCCACTACCCCTTTCCGCTTTCGCCGGGGGAGGTGGGATGTTTCCAAAGCCACCGGGCCGCCTGGCGCATGATCGGTGACGTAGGCTGGGACGGCGCCTTGATACTTGAAGATGATGTTGAGCTTTCTGACTTTTTTTCAGAGGCCTGCACGATCGCAGCCGGGCACCTGAACTGCCTAGGATACATCCAGTTCAACACTCGCCGCGTCACCGGTATACCCGTTGTGAAGAAAGGTGCGGTGGAGCTTTTACGCCCGCCAATTACCCCGCTCCGAACCAGCGCTCAATTGGTCTCCCGGGATGCTTCGCTCCGCCTTCTAGCCGCCAGCGACGGCAAAATCGACCGCCCTGTTGATACGTTTTTGCAAATGCACTGGCTGACTGGCGTACGCGTCCACGCCTGTAGCCCCGCCGGAGTCCAAGATCTGACCACAATCACGGGTGGCAGCACCATATCCCAACCACGCGGTCCCTGGGGCGAAGCACTGCGCAGCCTGCGCCGCCACCGCTACCGAAGCGCTATCGCGCGCCTTTCAAAGGCTGCCCAATGATTGCTGTGCGTATCCGCGGGGGCCTTGGCAACCAGCTTTTCCAATACGCGTGTGCCCGGGCATTGGCATTGCGCCGGGGGGTAGATGTTGGCTTAGACACCCGCGACTGGAGCCGCACCCAACAACATGGTTTAGCCCTAAACCACTTCGCCATACGCACAGCGGATCCTGGCCGCCTTCCCCCGGCGCGCGCGGACGGTCTCGCCGCGATCCGCGGGCTGAACAGCCGCTACCGACGCTATAAGGAACGCGATGCGGCCTACGATCCAGCCTTGGCCGACCTGCCAGCCTGGACCTGGCTCACCGGTTACTGGCAATCGGAACGCTACTTTGCCAACCATGAAACCGCGATCCGCGCGGACCTGACCATCACCACCCCGCCTGGCGCCGAAACCACCCGCGTAGCCCAGGAAATCGTCGACGCGACTGCGGTGTCACTTCATATCCGGCGCGGCGATTACGTGGCCCATGCAAAGGCCGCCGCCGCCCACGGGATACTGCCGCTTGACTATTATGTCCGCGCAGCCGAAACGATCGCTGCGCGCATTGGACAACAACCTGTTATATATGCATTTTCTGACGATCCGAAATGGGTACGAGATAACTTAAAACTCCCCTATCCACTGCGCTTTGTGACCCACAATGACCGGCAGACCAACTACGATGACCTGCGCTTGATGGCGACTTGCCGCCACCACATCATCGCCAACTCATCGTTTTCGTGGTGGGGAGCATGGCTTGACCCGCGGCCCGACAAAATTGTGGTCGCCCCAAAGAGGTGGTTTGGCACAGCCGATCGGGACAACCCGGACATTACCCCTCCAAGCTGGCTCCGGCTCTAGAGGGTCCGACAGAAAGAAGCGCCGATTTGCTCATCTGTCCAAACACTCGAAACGCACCGAATTCACAGGCCGCCACGCTCTAACTGCGTCGTGCAGCCTTCCACCGGGCAAAGCGCAATTCAACACCCGGGTCCACAGCCAAAAGCGCCCGGCGCAGGACCATTTCGGGCCAGCTGCCCCGGGCCCCCACCTCGGGCGGAAGCGAACGCTCTGACCGGATTGTGACCGCAGGCCCCTGGGCGGGTTCGGCAAGAGCGTTTTGGGTGATGCGGGCAAAAAGCGCCATTATATTGTGGTGGTTCAGTACGCGATCCCGCGCTGTCTCAATCGCCTGGGCCCGGGCATCGGCAGCATTGGCGGCCACCGCGGCGCGCATAGATGCAACCGCGGCGTCGAAATCGCTCAGATCAAGCGGTAGAACCGCGTCCGCGGGCAATTCATCCACCACATTTTCGCAACCCACATAAAACGGCAGAGCGCCACAGATCAGCGGATCCGCCAGCTTCTCAGTCCAAGAATACCGACCCGCCCCGTTTTCAAGCGCTAGGTGATAGCGATGGGGCAGCAGCGCGTCGGCCTTATCTGCAACCGGCCGAAACTCGCGCCCGTAAAGCACGATCTCATCGGGCATTACGGCCTTAAGGTGTTCAATAAAAGCCAAGCGCTGCGAGTGATAGGGCGTCGTTGCCTTGCGCGAGGTCACAATTGAGATGCGGTCGTCGCGCAGCCCTGGGCGCAGATCGCGCAGGGTCTCGAAACTCCAGGCGCCCTCAGGATGGGCAAAGTCAAATCCCACAAACCAGGGCAAACAGGGACTTTCGGCACGCCGACGTGTCTCCAGCGGCTTCGTTCCCGGCGCCACAACCTGTCCGAACTGGTTGAGAAACCCCGCCGCATAGGGGTGGATGTCCTCGGGCTCTCCGGCAACAAAAGCCAAACGCGCGCGGGGCAGATGGGTGGGCACCGTCCAGGATGCCCGCGTGTACAGGATCAGCGCTTCAGCCTGCGGCGGAACCTGCAACCCAAAGCTGAAGGTCACATCACCCCAGCGCGCCGCGCCGCCCGGTGCTTGACGGGTAAAGACCGTTGAGGTCTTTACGGTGCAACCGGACTCGAAAACCGAGGGGATAGTCGTTATTGATCATGTTGCCAGAGCGATTATCC
>JBCCMR010000133.1:0-8419 GCA_039026255.1 Pseudomonadota bacterium | reverse complement strand
CGGGCCCCGGTGCCGGCAAGCGGCAGCGCCTCCTGGGGCGCATCCCTGGGCGGGATCGCCAGGGGGCGGTAGTATGCGCCGCCGCTTGCGGTCATTGGGTCAACCGTTTGCGGTAATAGATGACCTTCTCGCGCTGCTCAAAGCCCAGACGCTCGTGCATAAGTTGGCTGGCGTAGTTCGACAGCTCGACGTCCGAGCCAAACTCGGTAAAGCCCTGGCGCCGGGCGGTCTGGGTCAGAAACTCGATCAGCGCTCGGGCGATGCCTTGGCCGCGGTAGGGCTCTGCGATCCAGATACCCTCTAGAAAGGGTACGGGTTGGCTGTCGCAGCCGTTTGCATAATCGCGCAGGGCGTATTCAGCAAAGCCCGCCGGTGTGCCGTCAACGGAAGCCACGTAAGCGGCGCGCTTCGAGGATTTGTTGATCCGGTCGATTTCCCGCAAAAGATCGATATCGCGATGTCTTGGCCAAAGCTGCCGGTAAAGAGCCAGCCACAGGTCTCGGTCCCCCGCGCCGAGTTCGCGAATGGTCAGATCGCTCATGCGGTTTTGTCCCGGCGCACGGTGAATTGGGCCATGACGCCGGTTAGCGCCAAAAAGGCAAAGATGGTCAGCGCGTAGCCCGCGGCGGTGCCACCGGTTTCACCCATGATGGCCACAGCAACCGCCCCCGCTGCAAATCGCGACGACAGTGCCACCGCCGACGCCGCCCCCTTGCGCGTGTCAAACTGGTTCAGCACCCCTGCCTGGCAATTGGCGGTCACGATGTGCTGGAAGGGCATCAGGAAGACCCCAGATAAAAGGATCAGCCAAGACCCCAGCCCTCCGAAAGCCCCGAGGAAAAGCGCGGCGCCAAGGGTGATGGCGGCGATCCCCTGATAGAGAAGCGTTCTGCGGAAACCCAATCGGCGCACCAGGCGGATGTTTAGTATGTTGATCGGGACACACAGCGCCGCCCCCAGGGCAAAAATCCAGGCGTAGCCGCTGGAGCTGAAGCCGAGGAGGTTCTGATAAAGGAACGGCGATCCGGCCAGGTAGGCAAAAAAGCCCCCGCTCATGCAGCCGCCAGTGATGATATAAAGCCGCGCCGTGCGGTTGCCCAAAATGCTCAGGTACCCGCGGGCCAGCGCCCCGGGCGACACTGAACTGCGTTTTTCCGGTGGTAGCGTTTCGGGCAGGAAAACGAACGTTGCCAGCCCCGCCGCCGCGCCCACAAATGTCAGCATCCAAAAGATGCCGCGCCAGCTTGAGGCGCTGGCGATCCATTCGCCCACCAGGGGCGCGATCATCGGCGCGGTGGAGACAAAAATCATTAGGAAAGACTGGCGCGCGGCCATGGTGTCGCGGTCGTAAAGGTCCGCTAGAAGGGCAGTGCCAGATACCAGCGCCGCAGACCCGATCGCGGCCTGCACAAAGCGCCAAGCGATCAGCGCCTCCACACTCGACACCAGGGCGCAGGCTGCTGATGCGATCGCAAAGATCGCCAGACCGACCACCAGCGGCGGTCGGCGTCCGAAACGGTCAGATAGAGGCCCCATCATAAGCGGGCCTGCGGCCATGCCCGCCAGGAAAGCGCCGATGGTCAGTTGCACCATGGCCCCGGGCGCAGCCAGGTCGCGGGCGATACCTGGCAGGGCGGGCAGGTAGGCGTCGACCGCAAAGGGTGTCAAAAACACCAAGACGACCAGGATCGCTAAGAGCGGCCTTTCGTTTTCGACGGGGTCGAGTCGCGCCATTAAAGCGCCGCAGGTGTCGCCACCAGGGCGGTGCGGTCGTCTGATTGTGTTGGGTAATCCCCTAGGATCGAGATATGGTCTGCGGACAGTTCCCGGGCGAACCACTGGGCCAGACACAAAGGATCGGTAGCGTCCGCGTCTGGGCGGGATGCCGCGTCGAGCACCATTTTTGAAGGCGCCCAGACGGCCAGAAGGTCGTTGCGCATGGCGTGTTCCAATTCGGTCCGGCTATCAACGACGATGCAGCGGCTGTCCCGGGCCGCGAGTACCCAGGCGTTTTGTTCGATGCTCAAGAGCCCCAGGCGCCGGTCGACGGGCGTGTTGCCGGTGATCGGGTGGCCGTCGGCGTGGGGTTCCAGGCAGATGATGGCCGGAAGATCGTGGCGCGCTACCGCATCGAGCCAGGCGCTCAGCCCCGGACCGCGTAGCGTGGCGTTGGGTAGAAAGACAACAAGCGGATGCACCGACGTATCCGGGAGAGCCGCCGCGCCCCGCAGGTCGGCGATATTTGTGCCTGCGCGGCGGGAGCGGACGATTTCGACGCCGAGTGTCCCAGGTATCCGGTCGAGCTTTTCGATACGCACAAAGACCCGCAGCGCCTGGGGCGCCAATAGGCAGGCTGCGGCGATGCGTTCGGCGAAGGTTTCAAGAAGGTTGATCCGTTCGGCGGCGATCTGGGCTTCGATGGCTTCGACAATTGTGTCGTAGCTCAGCACCTGGTCCACATCGTCGGTCGCCGCAGCCGCGTGGCGTGACACCTCAAGTACCACGTTAAAGCGCACCTGTTGGGTGACACCCCGCTCCGATTGAAACGCGCCGATCTCGACCGCGCGGGTGTAATCGCGCACGGCGATCCGGTCGAGCGGATCGCCCTTGGCGGTGGCCACGGCGCGGACTTCGGGCGGCGCGAATGCCAGCGTGGTTTCATCGGTCATGGGGCAGTGTCCCTTTGCCTTCGGACTTCGGGTTGTGGGTACGGGCTTTGCTAGGGGTGGGCAAGTCCGGGCGCGGCGCATGGCGGCGCATGTGCGTCGCTTGGGCCGACTGGCAGCACGCTTTAGGGATTTTGGGGCTTCTGGGCGCGGCCGCTATTGGACGACGCGTTGGACGACCATATGACCCACCTCGCGCGAAATGGACTGGTGGCTCTGCCAGACCGTGCCACGGCGGTCGACCCAGTAGCTATTTTGGAAGGCCCGCACGCGATTTTGGCAGACCTCGGTGTACTGGCGCACGGTGTAGTTGCGCCCGAAAAGCTCTAAGACTTCGTCCTTTTCAGCCGGTGCGATGGCGCACACGTAGTCGCGTGTGTCAAGGGTGCCTTCCCCGGTCAGATGGCGCTGGGTGCGTTCGTAGGTTTTGGGGAACGTCCCGCGGAAAAGCGCGCCCGGGGTGATAGAAAGGCGCTGGGCAAAGAGGTCCACCGGAAGGCCGCGGGTGGCTGATACGATGCCGTCGCGCAGCGTGATCGACGATTGGTCCGACGCGATGAACGTTACAAAGCCCCGGTTGCGCGCGACCTCCACCGCCGGTTGCCCAAGGCTCAGCCGAGGAACTGCGGTGTAGACGACAGGGCGGCCCAGCGCCTCCATCTGGGCGCGGGTGACCTGCGGCGGCGCCTGGGCCGGGGCGGTTTCGGCCCCGCGCGCGGCCATGCGCGCCCGCGCCATGCTGAGCGCCGTCTCCGCCAGGCCCGGCTGGGTGACCGCGTTGTCCGACGAGCACGCCGCCAGGGCGAGCGCTGCAAGCGTCGCCAACAGTCGCCCGGTCAAGGCACGCGCGCCCGTCACCGCCAGAACCGTGGCCAACTGTTGGAAAGCCCCGGGCGCTGGTATTCGCTCACCAGATCGTAGAGCCGGTTGTCCACGTTCAGCCGGGCGCCGCCGTCGCGGGCCAGGGTGTTCATGTCGATGGCGTAGGATTTGCGGTTCGGCGTGCCGATACCCCAGCTCAGCGGCACCGAAAGCCGCAGGCCCTTGGTGAAGCTCCCTTCGCCGTAGGCGGCGGAACTTGCGTCGGTGACAGTGGCGTAGGCCCCCATGCGCCAGCCGTTGGCAAAGACCCGGTCGACCGAAAGCGTGGCGCCCCAGTCGCCGGCCAGGTAGCGGCCCAGGTCAAGCTGCGCATGGAGCCCGTCGACCACCTGCCAATAGGCGGATACGTGGCCCGTGACCACGTCGTACGTCTGAAAACCAAGGCGCTGGTCAAAGTCGCGCTGGCGGGCGTAGTTGACCTCCATCCCCAGGCCCCAAGTCTGGCCCGCCGGGTGCCAGAGAAGCTCCCCCGAGATGCCGCCAAACATGGTTTCTAGGTAGCCCACCGACACCCGGCCGAACCAGTCGGGCGCCGGTTTCCATATATAGTCGAGCGTCAGCCGTTCGAGCGCAAGCTTGCCCTCGCGCCTGTAGAGCGCGCGGTCCGTGCGGACCCGCGGCAGCCCCGACGCCGGCGGGGTTTCGTCCTGAAGGTTGCCGAATACCCTTTGGGTGATCGACCCCGAAAGCGAGAGCCCCGGCGCCAGGCGCCACTGGCCCTCCGCCCGGATGCCCGCCGCGGCGCGCAGGGGCCCCGACCCGTCGAAGATCGAGAGCGACACATATGGCGCGATAGTCCATTCGAAGCTGGGGTACCGGCCGTCGGCAAATTCAGCGCCGTCGGGCAACGCAAATGCCGACCGGATTTCGGCGCGCTGGTAGATGGCTTCGGTGCCCTGGGGGTCGTTTTCCAGGGCTTCCAGGTCGCTGCGCCGGATCACCACCGACGAGGCGGCGACGCCGTTCACCGTGGGCGTGATCACAAAGGTCTCGACCGAGGCGGGGAGCACTAGCGCCATGGCCCGGGCCGCGCGGCCCACCGCCTGGGCGGAGGCGTCGTAAGTCGGGTTGCGCAGGCGCAGTTCGGCTGACTGCCCGCTTACGGCGACCGCCTCGACCGCCAGGCCCTGTTCGCGCAGCACGGCGGCGAACTGGGTCTTGGCGCGCGCGGTAAAGCCTGGGTCGTTGGCCCAGGCGGTGGTCCGCGCCCGGTTGGGCGCGCGCGCCACCACCGGGATTGGAGCGCGCTCCATGGACCCGCGGGCGGGCGGGCGTTTCGGGTTGATGGCAGCGGAAAAGCGCAGGGCAATCTCGTCCCCGTGGAGCCAGTAAAGCCCCACCGAAAGGTTATTGCGGGTCTGGTATTCCAGTCCGAAGTTAAATCGGCTGTCGCGGGTTAGCGCGCCTTGCGACACCTCGCGTGTGTAGCGGTCAGAACTGTATTCGGCCTTGACCGTCACGCCGCGGATCGGGGTTTGCCAGGCCAGTCCGGCAAAGACGCCCACGTCACCGTCAAACCACTGTCGCGGGTCGGGCACCCCGCCCTGGGGGTTGCCGCCTACGCGCACCGTGGCGCTGTCAGACAAACGCCCCCAGCCCACACCGGCCGTAACGGTCAGCGTGTCCGCAAAGGTCTTGGTGGCGACAATGTACTCCGCACCATATGCACCCTGACCCATGAAATCGCGCAGCCCGATCGCCACTGCCGGACGCCATCCGCCGGGGTCTTCGTCAAGGATGCGGAAACGCAGGTCATAGCTGCGATCTTCGTCGTCGCCGGCGATGGTCCAGCCGTCGAGATCAGCGAACCGGAAACTGGCCGTAAGGCGGTTGGTCAACTGGAAAGTCAGCGTCACGCGACGATCACTTGCCCCGCCTGAAAGTGTGCCCGCGATAGTCGCGTCAGGCAGGCTTTCGGCGGACGGCATATCGATCAAACCTGGAAGCCCGTAGGTATTGAGCGTCTGCGCTGCCGCGCCAGTTGCCATACCCACCAAACAAAGCGTTAGCGCCGCTGCCTTGGCGTGATCCATTCCGGTCCCCCGACCCGATTTTCGTTCATCCGGTTCTAACGGTCGCGCTGAGCCATGGAAACGGTTTTTTCGCGGCGTTTGGCCGCCGTTTCGGGCGGCTCAGGCGTCCTGCGACGGCGCGCCCGGGGCAAACGGTGTGGCGGGGCCGTAGGTGGCGCGGGCTGACCCTTCGGCGCTGCGACGCAGGCGACGCTCAGACACGGTCACGCCCGCGCGCATGTCCGCGTCGCAGGTCACTGGCGGCAGGTCGAGCGGTGTTTTCGAGGCCAAAAGCGCTGCAGCCCCGTGGCTGCCGTCGAACCGGTAGAGGTGCATGACGTCCCAGCCGGAATGCCCGCCGGCGTGCAGCGCCTGCACCTCGGCCACAAATTCGTGGCACTGGACGTTTTCCATCCACAGCACGTAACGGCCCGCCATGCGCATCATGTTTGAGAGCGCGACAAAGTGGCTGACCGCGGTGTGGATGTGCATGATCACCGCCTGGGAGAAGACTAATTCCGCCTGCGGCCAGTGGTCTGAGAAGGGCATCGTCAGATCCTGGAGCATGACCCGGTCGCCCAGGCCCGGGTGCCGTTTCCGCAAAAGGTCAAGCTGCCCTTCCGACCTGTCCGACCCACTGAAGCGTACACCCGGAAAAAGCCGCGCGGCGTTGCCCATGTGGTCTCCGCCGCCGCAGCCCACCTCGTGCACGGAGCCCGGGCCAAGACGCCCGATGGCCTCCATGATCAGAAGCGCGTTTTCGTGCAGCGGCGGTGTTCCCGGGCTGACCGTGTTGGTGGCCGGATCAAAGCGCAACTCGCCTTCGGAGGCGATCATCCCGTGGGTGCGCGCGATCTTGTCGAGTTGGCGCGCATAGGAGGTGTCGGTGTAGACGTCCCAGTCGAAATCGTCGTCGTAGAATTTCTTGCGCTTGGCCCGGAGCCGCCCGAGTATCGACATCGTCTCTTCCTTCGCCCGCGGTCCCCTTCTTTCGGGAACCCGGCGCCCGCATACGCGCCCCAGGCCGGGCGCACAACCGTGCGGGTCAGAAGATAAAGATGTCCTCGCTGAGGTCGGCGATAGAGAGATCGTCTAGCCGCACCGTCCCGTCCCGGAAATCTGGGAAAAGGTCGTCACCCACTTCGCGGGCCAAATCGATCACCGCATCTAGATCGGAGTCCCGGAAGCTGCCGTCCGGATTGCGTTCGGCAAACGCGAGGTTGAGCGTATCGCGGTTGGTGTTGAAATCGCGGACGCGCAGCCCGTCGAAGGAAAAAGCTGGAGAGAGTTCACCGCCCTCGGCGAAAGGAGCCGAATCTCATCAAAGCTAGGTCCCGTCACAATCGTCGAATCTGCCGCTAGGTTGAAAAAAGTGTCCTTGCCGTTGCCGCCGTACAGTGTGTCGCGCCCGGCCGCGCCGTCGGTGATGGAGGCCAGGGTGCCGCCGCTGAGCATATCGTCGCCCTTGCCGCCGTAGAGCAGGTCCTCGCCCAAGCTGGCGAAAAGCCTGTCATCATCCGCGCCGCCCACCAGACGGTCGTCGCCGGTGGATCCGCCCATAAGATCCGCGCCGTCGCGGCCGTAAAGCGTGGCGTCACTGGCCGTGACCCGCAAGTCATCGGCGCCTGCGCCCCCGTCAAGGGTGACCTTCACCCCGTCGCGGATCAGTCGGATGGTGTCGTCGCCGCGCGAACCTACGATGTCTTCCACGCTTTTGAAGGCGCCGATTTCCGTCGATGCCGGGTCGCGCACGACATGTTCGTTTTCGCCGAAATCGTAGCTGACGCGCACCCCGCCGGTGATGGCGCTGAAGTCGAGCGTGTCGCGCCCGCCGCCGCCGTAGATCTGGTCGCCAGCGCCGAACACAAAGGTGTCGCGCCCGCCCGCGCCATAGAGATCATCAGACCCCGTTCCGCCAAAGAAAAAGTCGTCGCCCGTGCCGCCGTAAAGGTCGTCGTTGCCGGCCCCGCCCCAGAGGCCGTCGCCTTGGTCGCCGCCGTAGAGGTCATCCCCGTCAGCGCCGCCGTAAAGAGTATCGTCGCCTTCGCCCCCCCTGAGATCGTCGCTGCCGCTGCCGCCGGAGAGGGTGTCATTACCGCGCCCGGAGAAAAGCTCATCCACCCCGCCAGCCCCCTTAAGATCGTCGTCGCTGTTGCGGCCAATCAATTTGTCATCGCCGCCGCGTCCAAGGAGGAGTTCGCGGCCAGCGCCGCCAAAAAGGTTGTCGGAACCCGCGGTTCCGGTGATCGTGCGGTCAAACGCCATGGACACTCTGTTCGGTTCACAAGTTTGCGGTGTTGAAGCGGGATTGACCACTCCGAGGATATACCGACAGCTTAACGCGGGCCAGCGCGTCCCAGTATTTTGTTGTGTTTCGCCGCGCCGGTGCTGTTGACACCCTTTCAGGCCTTTCCTAGATAGCCGCGTGTTAGCACTCCTGGGAGGCGAGTGCTAACCTCGGCTTGCCTCCCGGGAACAAACGAAAACCATGGTCTAGGAGAACTGACATGGCACTGAAGCCTTTGCATGACCGCGTGCTGGTGCGTCGGCTGGAAAGCGACGAAAAAACCTCCGGCGGTCTGATCATCCCGGACTCCGCCAAGGAAAAACCGGCTGAAGGCGAAATCATCGCCTGTGGCGAAGGCGCGCGCAAGGATAGCGGCGAACTCATCCCGATGGCTGTCAGCGTCGGCGACAAGGTCATGTTCGGCAAATGGTCGGGCACCGAGGTCACCGTCGATGGCGACGAGCTGTTGATGATGAAAGAATCCGACATTCTCGGCATTCTGTCCTGATCGCGACCAAAACCCGAAAATTTTACGTCTTTTGCAGCCATTTGGCTAACTCCTTAATGTTCGG
>JBCCMR010000132.1:0-8465 GCA_039026255.1 Pseudomonadota bacterium | reverse complement strand
TGGCGCCCCCGGTCATCACAACCCAGCGCGACGTGGCCCCGCGCACCTGGGCGCGGATGTCAAAGCCCACGCGCCGGGGTCCGGGCCGCGGATGGGAAAATCGCGCGCCGGAGCGGGCAACGCTGTCCACATCCACCGGTAGCATACGCCCCAAATGGTCGGCGACGGAAGCATCCTGCGTGCCATTCCACGCCATCGTGCTGTCGCCGGCTACAAGCACTGTGCCCCCGGGTGGCCCGCTAAAGGGACCGCAAGCGCACAGGATCGCGCAAAGAAAAAGCCAGAGCCGCGTCATGACCCCGGTGGTAGGCCTGCCGATGACTGCCATCAACCCGCCTTCGCCCAAAGCGGGGCGCGAATTTGTACCAATGGCGCCCAAATTTTGCCCGTGGCGGCGGCTACGAACACCCTGTCTGCCCCTCCATTTCAGGAGCCGCCCATGGCCCGCATCAGCGAAATGCACTACTCAAACGCCTACGCTAATCAAAGCGGCGTGCAGGAGTTTCTGGAGGTGTCGCTGGCCACCACAGAGGACCCGGCGGATTTCTCGGTCAGCTTTTACCAGGATGACGGATCGCTTTACCTTACGGTGCCGCTTGATGATCCGGGGGTCATTGTGACCTACGACCCGGATTCGAACGAAAACGTCTACGTGATTGACGGCGACGTCTTTAACGTGCGTCTGACCGACCCGGACGGCAGCGGCGCCAACAACACCGAAGCCTATGCGCTGACTAATGACGACACAGGCGAGGTGGTGGATTTCTACGACCTGGGCGGCGGTACGACCGAAATTACTGCCACCGAAGGCCCGGCGCTTGGGGCCACATCGCGTAACATCCCGCTGCCGACAGTGCCGGATCTGTCGACGTATTCGGTGCAGTTTAATCAACCCAACCCCGACCAGGTGGAGCTGGCCGCGCTGTCGCGCAGTTCGTCTGGAATGGTGTGTTTCGGGGCGGGTACCCGGGTCGCCACCCCGGGCGGTTGGCGACGGGTGGAGGACCTTGCCCCCGGTGATTTGGTCGAAACGCTCGATGCGGGCGCCCGGCCCCTGGCTTGGGTCGCCCGCCGTACGGTGCGCGCCTACGGGCCGCTTGCACCGGTGATCATCTCTGAGGGGGCGCTGGGTAATGTGCGGCCCCTGGTGGTTAGCCCGCAGCACCGGATGTTGGTGAAAGGCTGGCGAGCCGAGATGCTCTTTGGGGAGCACGAGGTCCTGGTGGCGGCCCAGCACCTGATCGACGGCCGCGACGTGGTGCGCCGGGAAGGCGGCCGGGTCACCTATGTCCACTTGCTTTTTGACCGGCACCAACTGGTTTTCGCCGAAGGCAGCGCCGCCGAAAGCTTCCATCCGGGCGACCATACGCTGAACCATATGCCCGACGCGGCAAGGGCGGAGCTTTTCGCCGTCTTTCCTGGCCTTGCCCAGGGGGCGCATGTCTACGGGCGCATTGCCCGCCGAAGCCTCAGCGCGCCAGAAGCCGCGATTTTGCGCGGGCCTCCGGATGGCACCTCCGACCAGGCGGACCCCGCTGCGGGCCTTGCACTCTGAGGCGCCTGTGATATCGCAGCCGCACTGTATAATGCCGATGGTGAGTGTATTCTCATGGATGATCTGGGCGACCTGAAGACCCGATGGCTTGATGCGATTGCCGAGGCTGCTGATGAGCCCGCGCTTGAGGCCGTGCGCGTGGCAGCGCTGGGCAAAAAAGGTGAGGTCAGCCTGCGCATGCGTGAACTGGGCAAGATGACTGCCGACGAACGCCAGGTGGCGGGTCCGGCGCTCAACGCGCTTAAGTCCGACTTGGGCGATGCCATCGCTGCGCGCAAGGGTGACCTAGCAGACGCGGCCCTAGACGCAAGGCTCGCCGGGGAGTGGGTGGACATCAGCCAGCCCGCGCGACCCCGGCGCCGCGGCAGCATCCATCCGGTCAGCCGCGTCACCGAAGAAATCACCGCCATCTTCGCCGACCTGGGATATTCCGTCGCCGAAGGCCCGCAGATCGAAACCGATTGGTATAACTTCGACGCGCTCAACATCGCGCCCGAACACCCTGCGCGGCAGGAACACGACACGTTCTATATGCATCGAGACAAGGGCGATAATCGGCCTCCCCACGTGCTGCGCACCCACACAAGCCCCGTGCAGATCCGCCATATGGAAGCCCATGGCGTGCCCTGCCGGATCATCGCGCCCGGGCGGGTGTATCGGGCGGACTATGACCAGACGCACACGCCTATGTTCCATCAGGTGGAAGGGTTGGCCATCGACACCGACATATCTATGGCCAACCTAAAATGGACGCTGGAAGAGTTCTGCCGCGCCTTCTTCCAGGTCGACGGGATCGAGCTGCGCTTTCGCGCGTCGCACTTCCCGTTCACGGAACCGAGCGCCGAGGTGGACATCCGCTGTTCCTGGGACGGCGGTCAGTTGCGCATCGGGGAAGGCGACGACTGGATGGAGATCCTTGGCTCGGGTATGGTGCACCCGAAGGTGCTGTCTGCGGCGGGCGTGGACCCGGACTGCTACCAAGGGTTTGCCTTTGGCATGGGCATCGACCGCCTGGCGATGTTGAAATATGGCATCCCTGATCTGCGCGCGTTTTTCGACAGTGATCTGCGCTGGCTACGCCATTATGGCTTTGGCGCACTGACCCCACCTAGTTTGCACGGCGGTGTCACCGGCTGACACCCGCCTTTGGGCGCGCCACTGACTACACACGCCTTTGATCGTCGCCGCCTAAGCCGGGACTGGCGCCGCGTTGGTAAACGCGATAGGCTTCCTGCCAATTAATTTCAGTGTCAGAGTGATGGGGACCAATGGCTGATTTTGTAAATTTTGACGGCATAGACACGTTTAATGCCCCCGACGAACGTAACGAGCTTTTCGGGACGGGTCCCAACAACCAGACGACCGGTAACGAAAACGACTTCCTCTTCCGAGGGGTCAATGACACCGATACCTACTTCGGGGGCTCGGGCACGGACCGGGTGTCAATCTCGCCCGGCTCTGACGCTTACTACGGGAACGGCGGGCTTAATACGATCGACTTCCTGTTTTCCTTTGTGGACATCTGGCAGACCGACAAAGAAGAAGAAAACGCCGAAAACTGGTTCGCCACCACAAACGGGGTGGTCGTGGATACTGGCGCGGGCACCTATTCAGTCACCTATTCCGAGTTCACCTCGGGCGTGTCGGATTTTGACGAAACTTACGACGGGATCCTTGTGGGTTTCTGGCGTTTCACCGGAACTGGCGGCGACGACCTTTTCATCGGTTCGAACGTAATCACCCAAACCGTGCCCGGGGGCTTTGACTTCGGCGAAGAATTCGAACCCGCCGCGGGCAACGACACCATTTTCGGCGGCGCCGGGCAGGATACGCTGGGCTACTTCGAACTGGTCAATGTGGCAGGCGCCGACGGTGTGATCGTGGACGCCCAGGCCAAGACGGTCGTCAAAAAAGGCGGGCTGGGCAACGACATTTTCAACGGTATCGAAAGGTTTGAACTGTCGCTTTTTGATGACAGCTTCCGGGGCAGCGGGCGCGATGAAACGGTGGTCGGGCTTGGCGGGAACGACAGCGTCAACGGGCGCGGCGGCGACGACCTGTTGGATTTCAACTTTTTTGTCTTCCAACAGGTCGGCATCACGCTCGACATGGACGACGAAACCGCCACCACAGGGGACGGCGGCACGGTCACGTTCTCCAATTTCGAGTTGATCCGCGGTTCGCGCTGGGCTGACACCATGAACGGAGGCGACAACCGCGATACCTTGCAAGGCTGGGATGGTGACGATGTGATCACCGGCGGCAAGTCGGGCGACGTGCTCTATGGCGGTGACGACAACGACCTTTTGGCGGGCAACGGCGGCAACGACTTTTTCACCGGCGACTCGGGCGACGACACGTTCATCGGCGCCGCGGGCACAGACGTGGCCAACTACGGCGACGAACGGGGCGACCTGGGTGTGGTGGTGGACCTCGACGCTGGTACCGCCACCGACACCCACGGGGATACCGACACGCTCGAAGGGATCGAGCATGTGATTGGCACCGACGAAGATGACACCATCAGCGGGTCCGACGAAGACGAAGACCTCAGCGGTGGCATCGGGGCGGACACGCTATCGGGGCGCGGCGGGAACGACGAACTGTCGGGTGAGGCGGGCCGTGACGAACTTTACGGCCAAGGCGGCCAAGACACGCTCTACGGCGGCGCGTTCGACGACCTTATGCGCGGCGGCAGCAACAACGACGAACTCTACGGCGGTGAAGGCCAGGACAAGCTGTACGGGGAAAGCGGTGACGACACGCTCTACGGGCTCGACAACCCGGATACGCTTTTCGGCGGCAGCGGTCGCGATACGCTTTTCGGCAACAAAGGCGGGGACCTGATCCGGGGCGGCTCCAACAGCGACCGGATTAACGGTGGCAAAGGCGGCGACACGCTATACGGCGACGACAACTCCGACACGATTGACGGTCGCGATGGCGAAGACACGCTTTTCGGCGGCGATGCGATCGACACACTCAACGGTGGCGACGGCAATGACCTGATGTACGGCGGCAAAAGCAACGATTTGTTCATTGCTTCCAAGGGCGGCGATGTCTTTTTCGGTGGCACCGGCGCGGGCGATCTGATGGACTTTAGCCGCGCTGCCCAGCGGGTCGATCTTGATATGAAGCAAAGGGCTGTCCAGGGGCAGGAATTCGGCTTCGACAGCTTTGTGGATGTGGAAGACTTTGTCAGTGGGGCGGGTAATGACCTGCTGGCCGGGGACAGCCAGGCCAACTGGATCCGCGGCGAAGACGGCGACGATTTCATCGTCGGAGCGGGCGGCGAGGACAGCCTCTTCGGCGGCCGTAACGCGGATGAGCTTTTCGGCGGGGCCAAGGATGACTTTCTGCACGGTGGCTTTGGCAACGACAAGATCACCGGTGGCGCGGGTAGTGACCGATTTATCATGTCACGCGGAAACGACACGTTTCTCGACTTTTCGGTCCAGCAGGACATCCTGGACGTGTCTGGCGCGGGTGGCGTGGACTCGGTGAGCTTTGCCAATTTTGAGATGCTCGAGAACTTTGCCCGCGGTAACTCTGGCCGGATCATTATCGAAGAGGGCAACAACGCGCTCACTATCTTGGGCGTGGGCATCGGCGATCTGGATATCCTCAATATCGACTTTGCCTAAGTTAGGTTGCGGGGCGGCCAAGCGGCTGCCTCCCTCCGCCCGGATCGGGGTTTTCATCGCCGCGCGCCTGGGATAGGCCCCGATCCAGCAAAATCCTGGATCGCGACCGATGAAATTCACCCTGTCCTGGCTGAAAAAGCACCTAGAAACCGAGGCGTCCTTAGACGCCATACTCGATGCCCTGACCGACCTTGGCCTTGAAGTAGAAGGCGTGGAAAACCCCGCCGAGGTGCTGCGCAACTTCACCGTGGCCTATGTCCAAAAGGCCGAGGCGCACCCGGACGCCGATAAGCTGCGTGTGTGCCAGGTGGAAACCGACGAAGGCGTCAAACAGATCATCTGCGGCGCGCCCAATGCCCGCGAAGGCATTCGCGTGGTGCTGTGCAAGCCGGGGATGTATGTGCCCGGCATCGACACCACAATCGGCGTGGGCAAGATCCGCGGCGTCGAAAGCCACGGGATGATGGCGTCCGAGCGAGAGTTGCAGCTTTCTGACGAGCATGATGGGATTATTGAGCTTACCGGCGAACCCGCCGTGGGTTCGCGGTTTGTGGATTGGCTGGCAGCGAACGCGCCTGACAAGATCGACCCGGTTATAGACATAGCGATCACCCCCAACCGCCCCGATGCCCTGGGCGTGCGCGGCGTGGCCCGCGACCTGGCCGCCCGCGGCCTGGGCCGCCTGCGCCCGGTGCCCGCCGCCGAGGTTGCCGGCAGCTTCGTGTCTCCGATCGGGGTCACCATCGACGACGACACACGCGATCTATGCCCCCATTTCACCGGGCGTCTGATCCGCGGGGTCAAGAACGGCCCTTCGCCCGCGTGGCTACAAGCGGCGCTGCGGGCCATCGGGTTGCGGCCGATTTCGACACTGGTGGACATCACCAACTATTTCACCTTCGACCAGAACCGCCCGCTGCACGTCTTTGACGCTGACAAGGTGGCGGGGAATTTGCGGGTGCACCGGGCGACGGGCGGCGAAAGCATCGTCGCGCTCGACGACAAAACCTACACCTTTGCCCCGGATATGGTGGTTATCGCTGATGATCAGGGCCCCGAAAGCATCGCTGGTGTCATGGGCGGCGCCGAAACCGGCTGCACCGAAAACACCGTCAACGTCTTCGTGGAAAGCGCCTATTGGGACCCGATCCGCGTGGCCCAGACGGGGCGCATGCTCAAGATTAACTCCGACGCGCGCTACCGGTTTGAACGGGGTGTGGACCCGGCTTTTACGGTGCCGGGGCTCGATCAGGCGGTGGCGATGATCCAGGAGCTTTGCGGCGGTGAGGCGTCCGAGCTTGTCAGCGCGGGAGACGCCCCGGACCACAGCCGCAGCTACCCGTTCGACCCCGCGCGGGTGGTGTCGCTGGTGGGGATGGATATCCCTGAGGAAGACCAGCGCGCTTCCCTGCGGGCGCTGGGATTTGAGGTGCAGGCGGATCAGGCGGCGCCACCGTCCTGGCGCCCGGATGTCCAGGGCCCGGCCGATCTGGTGGAAGAGGTCGCGCGGATCGCGTCGCTCACCCGGCTGGAAGGGCGGCCCATGGCCCGCGCCAAGCCCGGGGTCGCTGCACCGATCCTGACCCTGCGCCAGGGCCGTCAGGCCGTCGCCCGGCGCAGCCTGGCCGCGCTGGGCTACAATGAATGCGTGACCTACAGCTTCGTGGACGCCAAAAGCGCGGCGATCTTCGGCGGTGGTGCCGATACCATGGCGCTCGGCAACCCTATTTCGACCGAGATGAGTCATATGCGCCCGTCGCTTTTGCCTGGGCTCTTGGCCGCCGCGGCCCGCAACCAGGCCCGCGGGCTGTCAGACCTGGCCCTTTTCGAAGTCGGGCCGGTCTTTCACGGGCCCGAACCGGAAGATCAGGAAGAACTGGTCTGCGGCGTCCTAGTGGGTCAAAGCGGCCCGCGCGACGCTTTCGGTGGGCGCCGCATGGTGGATGTCTTCGACGCCAAGGCCGACTGTGAGGCAGTACTGGCCGCCGCCGGAGCGCCTGAAAAGCTGATGGTCCTGCGCGGGCCCAACGACTGGTGGCACCCGGGCCGCGCGGGCAAGCTGTCGCTTGGTCCCAAGAACGTGCTCGCGGGTTTCGGCGAACTCCACCCGAAGGTTGTTTCCGCTTATGGGCTGCGCGGGCCGGTGGTGGCCTTTGCGGTGCACCTCGACAAGGTGCCGCCGCCCAAACGCGCCAAGGCCGCGACGCGCCCGGCGCTTGATATCTCGGACCTGCAGCCGGTGGATCGGGACTTTGCCTTTGTGGTGGGGGTCGATGTGGCCGCGCTTGATCTTTTGAACGCCGCGCGGGGGGCCGAAAAGACGCTTATCACCGATGCGTCGGTCTTTGACGTTTTCGCGGGACCCGAGGCCGAGGTGCAGATGGGCGCGGGCAAGAAGTCCATCGCGATCACTGTGCGCCTTCAGCCCAGCGAGGCGACCCTCACCGACGCCGATATCGCCCGGGTGTCGGATCGCATCGTGGCCCAGGTGACCAAGGCCACCGGCGGCATCCTGCGGGGCTGAGGCGTGGCCTAGGCCGCGGTGCTGTTGGCTGTTATTCTGGGCGGGCGGGTATGTTCATCCCCGCTACCGCCGCCGGGCGTTCCATGAACCGGTCGATGTGCGCCAGGACGTTTTTGCGGTCATTAAGCTTTACCAAATCAGCGGCTTCGTAAAAATCGCGGACGGTGCGGACCCAGGGCACAATAGCGATGTCGGCCACGGAAAATTCCCGCGCGAGCCAGTCGCGCCCATCCAGCGCTTGGTCAAGCACCTTCAAAAGCCGAGTCACCTCGGACACAAACCGCTCTTTCGGGCGGGGATCCTCAATCGCTGCTCCGGCGAACTTGTGAAAGAAACCCATTTGCCCCGCCATGGGGCCAAGCCCACCCATCTGCCACATCAGCCACTGCACGGCGTGATAGCGGTCGCTCGGGTCGCTGGGCATCATACGCCCGGACTTTTCAGCCAGGTAAAGCAGGATGGCCCCAGATTCCCAAAGAGCAAACGGCGCCCCACCCGGTCCATCCGGGTCGATGATCGCGGGGATTTTGTTGTTGGGGTTCAGTGACAGGAACGGCGGCTCTGTGGTTGCGCCAGACATGATGTTGACCAGGTGCGGCTCGTAAGCCAGGCCGCTTTCTTCAAGGGCAATCGATGCCTTGACCCCGTTGGGCGTCGGAAACGAATAGAGTTGGATCACGCTTGCGTTTTGCGGCGGCCATTGGGTGGTGATTGGAAAAGCGCTGAGATCGGCCATTTTGTC
>JBCCMR010000131.1:0-8491 GCA_039026255.1 Pseudomonadota bacterium | reverse complement strand
TTCGTCCGCCGCCTGGGAGCCCACCAGTTCGTCGTCGCCCGCCCCGCCGTAGAGCACGTCGCGGTTGTTGTTGCCCAAAAGCGTGTCGCTACCTTCACCACCCCAGAGCGTGTCATCCCCGCCAGACCCGCGCAGGACGTCGTTGTTGTCGCCGCCCGACAGCGAGTCGGCGCCCGAGGCCCCGCCGATGTCGTCGTTGCCCGCACCGCCGTAGAGGTTGTCAGAGCCTTTTCCCCCGTCGATGTCGTCGACCCCGTCACCCCCGTAGGCCTCGTCATTGCCTGCGCCGGCGGTGATCAGGTCATTGTCTGATCCTCCGTAGAGCTCATCGTTGCCCTGGCCCCCGTCGACCGTGTCGTTGCCGGTGTTGCCGATCAGTTCGTCGCGGCCGCCCTCGCCCATGATCGTGTCGTCGCCCTGACGCCCGTCAATGCGGTCGTCGTTGTCGGACCCCGAAATGGTGTCGCCCGCCTCGCGGGAGCCGCGGAAGTCCTCGAAATTAGCGATGGTGTGCATGAAGGCGTCGCCGCGCCAGATGCCCGTGACCGTGCCGGCCTCAAGGTCGGCGTCTACGCCCTCCACCCGGGACCGGTCATAGCGGATACGGTCAAAGCCGTCGCCTCCGTCCGCGGTGTCGTTGCCACGCCGCAGGATCACGCTGTCGTTGCCCGAGCCGCCCACATAGGTGTCGTTGTTGTCCGTCAGGCGAAGTTCCAGCGAACGACTTGCATTGAGTATATCCGCGTTGCCGAAACCGTCGTTGAGGATGCCGCCGTTGTCGATGTCGACCACGGCCCCCTCGGTGGGCCCATTGGCCCCGTCCCAAACCAAATCGACGCGAATGCGATCCACCGTTGAGATGTTGTAGGTGTCCACCCCGTCACCGCCGCCGACCTGCATCCACTGGTTCGCCTGGAGCGTGATATTGAAGGTGTCGGCGCCCGCAGTGCCATAAAGCCCGAGCCCCCCCGTGCTGATCCCGGCATTGAGCGGGTCGGCTATGTTCAGAACCGTATCGCTGCCGGACGCGCCTTTTGACACCGACATGGACCCGCTGGACCCGCCACCGTTTAGCGTCACGGTGATCGGGTCGGCAACAAGCCCGTAGTAAAAAGACAGGTAGCCGCCGCCTAGGCTGTCGTCGATATCGCCAAAGTCGTAGGTGTCGTTGCCCCCGGTTGCGAAAATGTCTTCGAAGCTCGTGTTGTTGCCGCTGCTGATGACGTCATTGCTTGGGCTGCCGATAATCAGGTCATTCTGATCGGAGCCAATAATCGTCACCGGAAAGTTGCTGTCGAGCGGCTGAATATCGCCGTATTCAAAGAGTTCGAGCCCGCCCGTCGCATCTGCGCCATCGAGCGTAAGCGGCTGACTGAAGACCAGGACGTCAAAGAGATCGTAGTTGTCGTCCATGTCGATGGCGTCGATGGCTTCGATAAGTTGACCCAGGTTCCAGGCAATGCCCGTGAAGGTGCCGGTCACGTTGCCGTTTTGGGTAAAGGTAATGGTATTGACGGTTCCCGAACCGATGGGATCGCCGGCCCGATAGATGAAGCCCGAACCTTCAAAGCGAATACTCACGCCAGTGATCGGGTGCGTCACCTGAAAAACCGTCGAGGTCGTCACGTCGACCTGCATCCCCTCCACCGGGATGTTTGTGAAGCCGTCATCAATAAAATCGAGGTCTGTAAATGTTTTAATCGTTGCCATAATAACCGCCTTCCCTTCGGTATAAATGCTATTTGTCACCTACCGCAGCGCGGATAACCGCGCAGGGTTGGTGTACTTGCTTAACAGGGAAAGTATTTGAACGGAAACCGAAAAACGTCTGGTCTTCCGTTGATTTGGTCAGTCTGCAGAGCGCCCACGGCGGATTTCCGCCGGGGCTATCCCACCGTGGGATACCTAAGGTAGAGCCCAAGCAATACCCGGCCGGTATCTCGGTCCTTGGGCCCCGCGTCGTCTGTCAGACCGGGCAGCACATGATGCCAAACTTAGGGCCGCAGGATGATCTTTGGCGCGGCCACGCGGCCCGCGTCTATGTCCGTGAAGGCGGCGGCCCCTTCGGACAGCGACCGTTCTTCGGCCCAGTCCAAATCGCCGAAATGGCCTTCGTAGATGCCTTGGGCCGTGTCGCGGAAATCTTCGGCCGTGTAGGTGTAGGTGCCCATAAAGGTCACTTCCTGAAGCGTCATACGCCGGATATCCAACCCCTCGATACTGTCGCCAAGCCCGATGTGCGAGATCACACCGCCCGGGGCTACCAGGGCGCTCGCCGCACGGCGCGTGGCACTGATGCCCACGGCGTCTACGACCACGTCAAAGGGGCCACGCAGGTCGTCGGGCGCCGCCACCGCAAAGCCCGCCCGCGCCAGGACCGGCGCCCGCAAGAGGTTCGGCTCGGCGATGGTGATGCGCCGGGCGCCCAGGGCCCGCAGGCTCAGCGCAGAGCCAAGGCCGATGGCCCCGCCGCCCTGCACGAGGCATGTGGCATCGCCCAGGTCCCTTTTCAGGGAGCGTTGGGCCAGGCGCGCCGCATGGAGGCAAACCGCCAAGGGTTCCGCCAGGGCGGCCTTCTCGGCGGTCACGTGCTGCGGCACCTCCACAAGGTTCTGGGTCGGCATGACCACCCGCTCGGCAAAGGCCCCTTCCCGCGGGGGCATCGAAATGATCTGCCTGTCCGGACAGAGGTTTTCGCGACCCGCCAGGCAGGCCGGGCAGTCGGCGCAGGTCACAAGCGGGTTCACGGTCACGCGCCGCCCTTCCCAGGGGCCCGCCAAAACGCGGCCCGCGGCCTCGTGGCCCAGGATCAAGGGTGCCGGGCGGCGGTCATCGTGGCCGAGCCAAGCATGCATGTCCGAACCGCAGATGCCGACGGCCTCAACGGCGATAAGGTTTTCGTTTTGGCCCAGGACTGGGTCCGGGGCATCGCCCAGGGTCATGGACCGGGGCCCGGTGTAGATAAGCGCCTTCATGGTCCGCAGACCCTAGCCTAGTTTTCCGCGCTCAGGTCGAAATTTTCGCCGGGGAAGTACTTGGCCAAACGCACGTCGGCGGTGCGGGCATGCCCCTCCATCCCTTCGAGCCGCGAAATCCGCGCAGTGGCCACAGCAACGTCGCGCGCGCCGTCCCGGGTAGACCGCTGCCAGGTCACGATCTTCATGTATTTGTGCACGCTCAGACCACCGGTGTAGCGGGCCGAGCCGCTTGTCGGCAGAACGTGGTTAGGGCCGCTGGCCTTGTCACCGTAGGCGACGGTGGTCTCTTCCCCAAGGAAAAGCGAGCCGTAGCACTTCAGGCGCGAAAGCCACCAATCCAGGTCGTCGGCCTGCACGGTCAGATGCTCGGGCGCATAGTCGTCGCTTGTCGCGGCCATTTCTTCGCGGTCATCACAGACAATCACCTCGGCGTAATCGCGCCAGGCAGCTTCGGCGTTTTGGCGGTTGACCTCTGGCAGATCGGCGATCTTGCCCGGGATCAGTGCCATCGTGCGCTCAGCCAGGTCGCGGCTGTCGGTCACAAGCCAGACAGGGCTGTTGTAGCCATGCTCCGCCTGCCCGACGAGATCCTGCGCCACCACATCCGCGTCCGCACTTGCGTCCGCCAGGATCAGGCTGTCGGTTGGGCCGGCCACCATATCGATGCCCACGCGCCCAAAGAGCATGCGCTTGGCCTCTGCCACAAACTGGTTGCCAGGGCCGACCAGGATATCGGCCGCCGGCAAACCAAAAAGCCCGAACGCCATCGACGCGACCCCCTGTACGCCGCCCATGGCCAGGATCTTGTCGGCCCCGCAGATGTGCGCGGCGTGGACGATGGCGTCGGGCACGCCTGTTGCCCCCGGCGGGGAGCAAGCGGCGATGTGTTCGACACCCGCGACCTTCGCGGTGGTCACCGTCATCATGGCGCTGGCCACGTGGGAATAACGACCGCCGGGCACATAACAGCCCGCAGCCCGTACCGGGATCGCTTTTTGCCCGGCGATGAGCCCCGGTCGCACCTCCATTTCCACCGGTTGCAGGGTGCCTTTCTGGGCCTCGGCAAAGCGGCGAATGTTGTCGTGGGCAAAGGCAATATCATCTTTGAGCTTTTGCGGCACTCGGGCGCTGGCCGCGGCGATCTCTTCGGGGGTAAGCACTACGTTACCTGTGTATGCGTCGAATTTCGCGGCATACTCTCGCGCCGCATCTTCGCCGCGGGCCTCAATGTCAGAAAGAATGCCGCGCACGGTTTCTTGGGTTTGAGCGCTGTCGGTGCGCGCAGTCTTGGCGGCTTTCTTCAGGTAGTCGCGCACGGGCGGGCTCCTCTTATTCAGTGGCTACCTCCGGGTGTGAGCTATCGGGGTGCCCCCGGCAAGGCCGTGCGCCGCGCTTCGCAAAAACCGAAAACCCGTGTCAGGAGGAGACGCCGTACTACAGCGCCCAGCGCCGCAAAAGCCGCTGCTGCATCCGCTTGGCGCGCCTGCGCCAACTGGCCCCGCCCGCCGGACGGTCGCGGTCCTTACGCGCAATGGCGGCGCGTTTCTTGAGGTCAGAGGAGAAGATCGCAAAGGCCAGCACCTTGCCGTTGGGGCACTGAATGAACCCTGCCAGCGCCGACGCGAAATTCAGCGTGCCGGTCTTGGCCACCACGCGCACCCCGTCAATCGGGGCGGCCTTACCGCTTGAATTGATAAGCGGGATGTCTTTTAGCACGGCTGGAAGCGGCCCGCGCCAGCCAGAGTTTGACAGGATGGTTACCATCTGCTCTGCGCTCAGCCGCGATGCGTCGCCCAGACCGGAATGGTCCACAAAGCGAGCGCCCCGGGCGCCGAATGCGCGTTCTGCCCAGGCGGTCATTTCGCGGGCGGACCCACGCAGCCCACCTACGCGGGCACCACGGCCCACGCTCGTCTGAAGGCCTACCACCTCGGCGGTGAGGTTTGTGGAAAATTTTAGCATGGCGCGGACCTGGGCGCTAAGCGTGGCAGAGGTTTCTGCGGCCAGGACCGACCCGCCCGGCAGCGACCCGGTGGCCCGCGCCGCGGGCAGCGTCACCCCCTGGGCGGCAGCCAGCGTGCGAAACACCTCGCCGGCGTAGGCATCCACGTCGCGCACTGGCAGCCAGCGACCACCGCCGCGGCCCAGCGCTCCACGCGCCACCGTCCAGCGTTCGCGTCCGCCGGACTTGGCATAGGTGAAAAGCGGCGCTTCCCGGCGGACCACATCTATGCCGATGCCGCGCACCGCCGGTCGCAAGCGTTTGGTGCGCGCATCCATCGTGGTGCTGTAGCCCTGTCCAGCCCGCTTCCATTCAAAATAGACGCGGTTGAAATTGAGGTTGAGCCCAGACACTGCTGGGTTGTAGCCTACGTGATCGGGTTGCCCCGCATCAATGCGGTCGGCAAAAGGCAGCGCGCCCGAATAGACCCGGAACGCCCCCGACACCCGCCGGATACCGCGCGCCTTGAGCGCGCGGGCGAGTTTGGCCAACCCATCTGTGTCTAGGTGCGGATCGCCGCCGCCAGCCAGCACCAAATCCCCTTGTAGCGTGCCTCCGGACACCGGTCCGGTGCCAATGAGCCTAGTTTGCGTGCGATGCTCCGGCCCTAGGTTATGGAGCGCGTAAAGCGCCGTCACCGCCTTTGTCACGCTCGCCGGTGGGAGCGCTGTGGCCGGTCCATAACCTTCGATCACTGTGCCGGTGGCTGCATCAGCCACTAGGATCGAATGGGCACCGCTAATGCCCGCATCGGCAATAATCTGGCGCAACGGCACCGAAGTATGGGCGGCTTTGATCTTGGCCGCCCCGCGCAAGGGCCGCGCCACGGGGCGCGGCGACGTGGTAGGCGCCCCAGCGCAAGCGGGCAAAGCCGCCGTCGCTAAAAGCCCGGCCATAAAGGCGCGCCGTGTGGTCATGAACTGCATTCCCCGCTGGTAATGGCCCAGAGAATAAGAAAAATTCGCTGTCGTACAAGAGTCTTCCCATGACCCATCGCGGTACTCTGTGGCAGTCGGGAAGCTTTCGCCAGAGCGTGTGCGCCTGGCCACCTGCACCGTCGCAGAAGCTTCTTCGCCGCCGCTTCACACCCGCGCAGGAATGCGCAACATTCGGGTGGAGCGGGGGGCCGCCAGCCGGCAAAAGGGGTGCATGGAACAGACACGCTACCACCACGACGTTATCGCCCGGGCAATCGCCTTTATCGACACCCGTGCGGGCGATCAGCCTTCACTTGCTCAAGTGGCGCAGGCGGTCGGTCTTTCGCCTGCGCATTTTCAACGGGTGTTTTCCCAGTGGGTGGGCGTGTCGCCCAAACGCTATCAGCAGTACCTAACGCTAGACCACGCGAAGGCGCTTTTGCAGGATCGCCACAGCACGCTGGACACAGCCCTGGAAAGCGGGCTTTCGGGGACCGGGCGGCTCCACGATCTTTTTATCACATGGGAAGCGATGACCCCCGGCGACTACGCCCGCCGCGGGGCGGGGCTAACCATACGCACGGGCTATTTCGACAGCCCGTTCGGCGACATGTATGTTGCTGGCACTGGCCGCGGCATCTGCGGTATCGGCTTTTGCGCCGAAGAGGGCCGCGCCTGGGCTGAAGCCGACATGCGGGCGCGCTGGCCCGACGCCGACTTCCGGGCCGACACCGCGGCGCTAGCTGAATCGGTGGACGCGGTCCTTGGTGGCCAGGAGGCAGCGCTACACCTCATCGGCGCGCCCTTTCAGATTAAAGTGTGGGAGGCGCTTTTGCGGGTGCCCAGCGGCCACGTGACCACATATTCCGACTTGGCCCAAGCCATTGGCCGCCCAAAGGCCGTGCGCGCCGTAGGCACCGCCGTGGGGCGCAACCCCATCAGCTGGCTTATTCCCTGCCACCGGGCACTGCGCAAAAGCGGCGCGTTAGGTGGCTACCACTGGGGACTACACGTCAAAAGGGCACTTTTGGCCTGGGAAGGCGCGCGCGCCGATGCCCAGATTGACAATGCGCGGAAAAGCGCCTGAAGGCCACCAACTGCGCCTTGTAAGCGCCCTCGCTTGTCCCCCATGGTACAAGTCCAGCGGTGCCACAAAAGAGGCTAACGCCCATGACCTACTCGATCAAGTTACGCGCCAGTACAGTGCTTTTTGCAGGGGTAGCCACCTTTGCACTAGGGTCTTGCACAGGTATCGACGATCCGGAGTTTGCCAATACCCGCGCGGGCGCCGTGATCGGCGGTGCAACCGCCGCCGCGGTAACAATCGCCACCGGGGGTGAGCCGGGCCAGATCGCCGGTGCAGCCATCCTCGGTGCCGCCGTGGGGGGCGCAATCGGCAACGTTATCGACAAACAAGAACGTGAATTGCGCGGCGATCTCGCTGGGTCCGGCGCCACCATAACGCGGCAGGGCGACCGGCTGATTGTCACCCTGCCCGAGGCGATAACCTTTGACACCGACAGCACCTTCGTGCGCCCATCGCTTCAAGATGACCTGCGCGCCCTTGCCGGGAACCTAAACAGGTATCCCAATTCTACCGTTGATGTGGTGGGCCATACGGACAGCGTTGGTGACGCCGCCTACAACCAAAACTTGTCAGCCCGGCGGGCAGCTTCGGTAACGGGCATCTTAAACGGGTCGGGCGTTGACCGGTCCCGAATCAGGTCCTTTGGCCGCGGCGAAACCGCACCGATCGCAACTAACGAAACCGCCGGCGGTCGGGCGGCAAACCGGCGCGTGGAAGTGGTGATCAACCCAACGTCATAATGACTGGATGCAGATAAGCCAAAGTCATCCTACGGCGGTCATTCATTCCTAGCAAAACGCGAAAAAAATGCCCCACGTGGGGGCATTTTTTCGAGCGATTTTACGCCTGCCTTTAGGCGGCGCGCTTGGCCGCCTGGCGTTCGCTTTCCTCGCGGGACAACGCGACCGAGGTTCGCACGCCCCGGGACACGAATTCCATCATGCCTTTTACGCAACGCTCATTGGGTTCGATGCCAGCGCACATCAGCACCTCGCGCCCATCGCGAGAGCGGGCCCAACGGGCAATGGAGTCCACTCCGTTGCCGTATTTCTTATCGTCAGCGATGGCGTCGTCCAGGGCCGCCAGCACAACGGCAGCAAACAGCTTCTGCGAGCGCTTTCCCTGGTCGGAATTGATAGCAGCTTCGTCAACGTAATCGAACATCACGTCCTCTTGTCTTTTTCATTTCTCGTGGTCGGTCAGCGCAATATGGCTTTTTTGTGTCGATTCGGTAGTGCGCCCCGCGCAGAATAGCTATGCAGCAGATGCATGGCTCTCTGGGTATCGTCTGACCTGTGTCGGATCATTAAAAACGATGCGGGCACCCTCACCTTGTTTTACGCGTGGCTTCGCAATATAGCCGCTTCAGCAAAAAAATCAACCGACCAGGGGGTCAATTCGTGCCCAAGATTAACGGCAATGAAATCCGGCCCGGCAATGTGCTCGAACACAATGCCGGGCTTTGGATCGCGGTCAAGGTGGACCACGTAAAGCCCGGAAAAGGCGG
>JBCCMR010000130.1:0-8511 GCA_039026255.1 Pseudomonadota bacterium | reverse complement strand
CTGGCCAGGTCGAGCCCCGCATCAAGTGCCGCGATCAGCACCTCTTTCCAGGCCTGGCTGATCATACCGCCGCGGTTGGCCACGCCGATCACCAAGGTCTTAGCCCCCGCCGCCACCGCGTCGGCAACGGTCATATCGGTCAGGCCCATGTCCGCCTTGCAGCCGCCCATCCGCAATTGGCCCAGCGCCAATTCCGGGCGCCAGTCCTTGATTCCCTGGGCCACCTTAGCTGCCAGCGCGTCGGGCGCGTCGCCCAGGAAAAGGAGATAGGGCGTAGGGATCATGGCGGGGTCCTTCTTAACGGTTCACCTAGAACGGCGCGCACCGGTGTCGTCGACAGAATCGGCACAGTCGCGGCAGGATATCCCCAATCGTGAGGCAGGTTCTTGAAATTTTACACAACGGGCGCGGAAGTATTGCACTGATATTGCGTCGACTAAGTCGAAATCGGTAAAATCTCCGAACTTTATGCTGCAGCGCGCGGCAACCATATGCGAAAAGCGGCACCCTGCGCGGAATTCTCCACCAGAGTGATCCCACCTCCGTGGCCGTTGATAAGCTCAGCCGAAATCGCCAGGCCAAGCCCGGTTCCCCCAGCGCGCGCGCTGCCCGAAAACGGCTCAAAAAGCTTGTCGAGAACCTTGTCAGACAGCCCCGGCCCCGTGTCGCGCACCAAAATCGCCCAGCCATCAGCGGACTCCTGGGCAGACAGGCAAATCCGTCCGCCATGGCCCGCGGCCAGCACCTGGCGGGCGTTGCGCACCAAATTAGACAGCACGCGGAATATCTGGTCCAGGTCGCCGTCCACCATCATGCCGCCCACCGGGTCGGCCTCGATCACCACGTCCGCCTCGCCCACAGCCAGGAGCTCCGCCTCTACCACGTCGTCGAAAAGGCCTTGCAGCGCAAACGGCACAATCCGCGGCGCGCTTTCTTCGGCCTTGCCGAAAGCGAGCGTACTTTCGCAGAGGTTCACCGCCCGGCTGACACTGTTGATCAGCTTGGGTGCCGAACGCTTGACCCGCGGGTCATCCGATAGCTCCATGCGATCCGCCAAAAGTTGGGTCGTTGTCAGGATGTTGCGCAGGTCGTGGCTGATCTTGGACACGGCGCCGCCAAGCGCGGCCAAACGCTCTTTCTGGCGCAGGGACTGCGACAGCTGCAATTCCATGCTGCGCAAGGCAGTTTCGGCCTCGAAGATTTCGGTCACGCTGGCCTGAGGTTTGATAATGCGCCGGGCGTCCTCAGGCGCGGCCTCGTAACGTTTGATCTGCCGCACCAGGCGCTGGATCGGCCGCACCATGAAACCACGCACGGCGATGAAAAGCAGGCATGCCGTGATGACCGAAATTATCAGGCTCAGTTGAAGGATACGCCCGCCATAGTCCAGCATCGCCGCCCGCAGAGGCGCCTCGGGCACCGCAATTTCGATTAGCAGCCCCGCGCCCTTGACCGGCTCCCCGATGACACGGATCACGCGATCCTCGGGGGCGACCATCGTGGTGTAAGCGTCGACGATCAGCGACCAGGGGGTCGCGTCGCGCAGGTCGTAATTGGCGTCGATCATGGCGGGCATAGGCGCGGCCAGGATCAGTTCGCGCATCTGGTCGCGCCGCAGAACCACGTTCAGCACGTTGGCGTTGTCCAAAAGCTCTGCCTCTAATGCGTCATCAATCATCTGATTTGGCGTCGCCAAAAGCGACAGCGACGCAATCTGCGCCCGTTCCAACCGCTCTGACAGGTAATCCAGGCGGAACCGCGCCACCGAGGGGACAAAGATCAAAACCTCTGCCAACATCACGAAGATGATGGTCAGCATCAGGAACCGCCCGCTGAGCGACTTCAGAAACATGGCACTCCCTTAAGCCTTTGATTCCCTTGCTACAACCCTGTCAGAAACGCTGGACAAAGCGGACCACCCGCTTTACCAGATCGCTTTCAAAGAGCCGGGGCGTGAAATAGGCACCGGCGACCCGTTTGTTGACCTCTGATATGGTGGGGTAGGGCGCGACCATACCCGCCACCTGCCCCATCTTGAGCCCAGCACTGATTGCGAGCGCCCAGGTTGAAATCAACTCTCCCGCCTGGGCCCCCACAATCGACGCGCCCACTGGCCGCCCCTTCACCACCATCACCTTAATGAGCCCCGTCGTCTTTCGTTCGGTCCGCGCTCGGTCGTTTTCGCCGTAGTCAAAGCGCACCACCTCCAGCTTGGGGCCGTGGTCTTTGCGCGCTTGCGCCTCGGTCAGGCCCACCTGGGCGATCTCGGGATCGGTGTAGGTGGCCCAGGGGATGTGGTCGGTCTTGGCCTTCGACGGCAGACCAAAAAGCGCGGACCGGATGATCACCCCGGCGTGGTATCCCGCGACATGGGTGAATTGCAGCCCACCCGCCACGTCGCCGATGGCATAAACATTACGGTTTGACGTGCGCAGGCCCGCGTCGACCTCGATCCCTGTACGGTGGGTGCGGATACCCGCCTTGTCGAGGTCGAGCTTTTCCACGTTGGCTTTGCGCCCCACGGCCATCAGCAGGTGGCTACCCTTGAAAACAGAGCCGTCCTTTGTCTTGATCTCGATCGCGCCAGGCTGGCCAGAGATTTCCTCTGCCAGGGCACCTTCGACGATCTCCACCCCTTCGGCGCGGATGTTTTCAAGAGCAACCGCCGCCAGTTCCGGGTCGTCTTTTGCCAGCGCGCGGTCTCCCTCCAACACCGTCACCCGGCTGCCCAGGCGCCGATGGGCCTGGGCCATCTCAAGCCCGATAGGACCGCCGCCGATGACGATCAGGTGTTCGGGCCGGTCTCGCAAATCAAAGACGCTTTCGTTGGTCAGGTAGGGCACAGTGTCGAGCCCAGGGATCGGCGGCACAAAAGGGCGCGAGCCAGTGGCGATCACAAACCGGCGGGCTTTAACCGTGTGTTCGCCGGCTTCTACCTGGTCCGGGGACGTAAAGCGGGCCATGGCGCTGATCACATGCACGCCCAGGCTCTCAAAACGTTCGACGCTGTCGTGGGGGGCAATGCCTGCGATCACGTCGGCCACGTGATCCTTGGCAGCAGCATAATCCACCTGCGGGGTGACTGGTTTGACCCCGAAGACCTGACCGGTTTCCATGGCGTGGGCGTGTTTGGCACTGGCGATCAGCGCCTTGGACGGTACGCACCCGTAGTTCAGGCAGTCGCCGCCCATTTTGTGGCCCTCGATCAGCACCACCCTGGCGCCCATCTGCACGGCGCCGGCGGCAACGCTCAGCCCACCAGACCCGCCGCCGATGACGCAGATGTCGGTCTCGATCGCGGTCATCAGCCCAGGTCCTTCTTCTTGGTGAAGCGCTTGATGACGATGGGCATAACCGCCAAGGCGCAGAGCCCCAGGATCGGGCCCAGCACATGGGGCGCCCAGATAATGCTCAAGTCCGGGGTTTCGCCGCGGGCGAAGACCTCGCCCAGGCCCGCCCCCACGGAAGAGTAGACGACCGACCCTGGCATAATCCCGAAGAACGTCGTGATCACGTAGTTGCGCAGGCCTACGCCCAAGAAGGCCGGCGCCAAGTTGGCCAGAAAAAACGGGATCACCGGCACCAGACGCATTAGGAAAAGAAAGCTCAGCTCATTTTCGCGTAGGCCAGTTTCCATGCGCTGCATCAGGCCGGGCCGTTCAGTCAGCCGGGCATGGAGCGCCGCGCCAAGGCCCGTGCGCGCCGCCAGAAAGATCGCCGTCGCGCCAAGCGTGGCCGCGACAACAACAATCAGCGACCCAGGGAACACTCCGAATAGAAACCCGCCCGTCAGCGTCATGATGGCCGCGCCGGGCAAGCTAAAGGCCACCACGGCGGCGTAGATCACGATGAAGACCGCCACCGATATGGCGTAGTTTGCGTCGCGCCAGGCGATAAGCGCCTCGCGGTTTTGGGCCAGGGTGTCGAAGGTCAGGAAGTCCCCTAGAAAGAAAAACGCCAGGGCAGCTACCGCTCCGATCAGGGCCAGCGGCACCAGTTTGCGCCAGGAAAAGGCGGCGGCTTGCGCGGTCTGCGTGGTCATTTGATCATCCTCATCAGGCATCTGTTGGGCCTTGAATGAGCTTCGACTGCGGCAAAAGATACCCCCTTCACGCGTGCTTGATGGTTGCCCCCTCTTTATTGCAGGAATGGGCACACGTCCCATCACCGACGCGTGAGACGTTGAAGCAAGGTTACATCTTGCGAACGGTTGGGCGGCCGCTGCCGGGCCGCACTAGGGCCGCGGCGTCGGTTGACAGGTGGTCTTGCAGGGCCTAGACGGCGGCTTCTGTATATTCCCAGTGGCGCGAATCCGCGCGCCCGGGTCACGGCGCCGCCCCCGTGCGGCGCACCCAAACCGGAGCGAGCCAATGAAACGCACCTACCAACCGTCGAACCTGGTCCGCAAACGCCGCCACGGGTTCCGCGCCCGCATGGCCACCAAAGCTGGCCGCAAGGTGCTGAATCGCCGTCGCGCCCAGGGCCGCAAGACGCTCAGCGCCTGACGACACCTACCCACGACCGCGAAGCCAAGGCGCCCGGGGATAGCTCCGAGGCGCAATTGAGTGTTGTGGAGCCGGAAAACATCCAAACCATGCGCGCTCGAGCGCAGTTTTTGGCCTGCAACGGCAAGGCCCGGCAGGGCACTGAGGGGTTCATGCTTTTAGCCCGGGCGCGGGGCGATGGCGGGACAAATGACGGATTAGGCAGCGGCGCGAAGGGCAGCGGACCAACAAGCGGCAGGTCCGTGAACGTCGGGTTCACCTGTTCTAAAAAAGTCGGCAACGCGGTCGCCCGCAACCGTGCCAAACGGCGCCTGCGAGAGGCGGCGCGGCTAACTCTGCCCGCCCACGCCCAGGGCGGTTGGGATTACGTGCTCATCGGGCGGCCGGAAACAACTGCCAAACTACCGTTTGAAAAGCTCTGCGCCGATCTGGTTTGGGCCCTGGCACGGGTCCATCGGCACCGCGGCTAGAACGGGCCAACGATCATAAGAGGCGCGTCAAACCAGTGCTCTTCCAGGTTGTCCCCTGGGCCGATCCGGTCCAGCACGGCAAAATCCATTGGCCCATCGAGCGGCATCAAGACCCCGTGCCAAAGCCCGCGCGGATAGTGAACCCCCTGCCCGGGCCCCGCCAGATAAGCCTGCGGCCGCCCTGGGATGCCGCCCGCATCCTGCGCTACCACCACCAGAAACTGCCCGGAGCCCATGGGCAAGAAAGACTGGGATCCAAGAGGATGGCGTTCCAGCATTGGCACGGGCACGGGCCATGTGACCGGGTCACCCACAAAGACAGATATCCCCACACGACCGGCAACGACCTCGGGCGCGGCCAGGTCGTCGTAACGCACTGCGGCGCCCCGGTTTATGGCCCGCCCGGCGCCTTCACCCGGGGCGATAACCTGTCCGAACGGGGCAAATGCTTTCGCTGTAAGTGGCGTCGCCGCCAGGGGGCCGGTCGTCATAACAACACCGTCACGGTAAAACGGCATGGCGATTGACGTCCTTATAGAGCAGATATCGAAAGCGTCCCGGCCCCTTGGCAACACAAGCCTGGGGACAAAACGCCCGAAGCCAAAGGAAATCGCCCGGCCCTACCTCGACCCAGTCCTGGTTTAGCAGGTAAAGGGCCTGCCCTTCCAACACGTAGATCCCATGCTCCATTACATGGGTTTCAGCGAAGGGGATTGCGCCGCCAGGCTCAAAACTGACGATGTTGACATGGCAGTCGTGGCGCAGGTCGGTTGGGTCGACAAAGCGGGTTGTGGCCCAGGTGCCTGTGGGGTCCATCAGAACGGGAGGCACATCTTGGTCGCGGGTAACAAAGCTGTCGGGCGGCGAACAGTCGCCCGGGACATAGCGTTTGCGCACCCATTGAAAAACCGCGCCGTCGGCGCTTGCCACCGTCCACGCGGCGTCCGGGCCTAGGTAGGCATAACCCCCTGGCCCCAGGCGATGACCTTCCCCTCCCAGATCAAGGTCAATCGCCCCCTTGCAGACAAAGATTACCCCCTCTACCCCGGGCTCAGGCTCGCCAGCACCGCGAGCACTGGCGTCCATGGCCACAGCGTACCAGGAAAAGGTTTCGGCAAAACCCGAAAGCGGCCGCGCCAAAACCCAGGCCCGAGTATGCGACCAACCCGGCAGAAAACTTGTGACAATATCGCGCTGCACATCCGCGGGAATAACCGCAAACGCATCCGTGAAAACCGCGCGACCGGTTGCAGGGCTGCCAGGGGGCGGCATACCCCCGGGCGGGGCGGCATAGGAGGTCACGGGCAAACCCCAGCCCCGGGGGACCACGGACAGTCAAGCGGTTGCATCGCGCCTCCATCGGCCATCTTTTGCCGCACCTTGCGCCTGCCAGCGGTTGCCTATCAAGGGTCAAAGCCCCACACCGGCAGTCCCGGCGGGGTTCGCAAGAAAGAAAAGGGGAAACTCATGGCAAACGGCTGGTTAACCACACAGGTGACAGATACCGCCCGGGGACAACCCGCCGACGGCATCGCTGTGCAGCTTTATCGGCTGGAACAAGGGGAACGGGTGCATCTGACAACCACCCGCACCAACGCCGAAGGGCGCACTGACCGCCCTATTTTGGCCCAAGATCGTTTTCGCATAGGCCTTTATGTGCTGATCTTTAAGGTCGGGGACTACTTTCGAAAAACTGGGCAAGTGGCCGATGATCCAGCCTTTTTGGATAGTGTACCGATTCGTTTTGGCGTGGCTGACGCGGATGCGCATTGTCATGTGCCGCTCATGGTATCTCCCCACGGCTACAGCATTTACCGCGGCGGCTAGTCGCAAAAGTTAAAATGTTAAGCAGATGGACCCCGGGCAAAGTGTCTGATATAGTTTACACATCTGTTCTAGGGGTCAACTATGCGCGACACAAACGGGGCTTCCCGCAATTTACACTTGCGCAAAAATCGCGATTTAGCAGCGCTTAGTCTTATCAAACAGTCGAAAGAATCCTTTGTGCTGTCGGTGCTGAATTCGTCGCCCGATTGCATTAAACTGATTGAGCTCGACGGCCGCCTGTCTTTCATGAACCACAACGGCATGTGCGCCATGGAAATCGAGGATTTCAGTCTAATCGAAAACTCCCCCTGGCCTGATATGTGGCCCGAGGATGCCCGCGATATGCTTGAAGGGGCGATCCGAGAGGGCAAGGCAGGCCGCGCCACTGATTTTCGCGCCTTTTGCCCCACCGCCAAAGGGGTGGAGCGTTGGTGGCAGGTGACCGTGTCGCCTGTGATCTCAAGCGACGGCCACGTTCAAAGGCTTTTGGCCACATCGCGCGATGTCACTGGCGAAGTGACCCAAGCCCGCCGCGCCCGAGACGCTGCCAACACCATGGAAAAGCAAATCGCCGAACAAGACCTTCTGATCGCCCAGAAAGAAGTGCTCATGCGTGAAATCGACCACCGGGTGAAGAACGGGTTTTCGCTAATTATCGGGATGCTACGGATGCAGGCGCGTGAAACCCACAGCGATGAAGCCCGCAGCCAAATTCTTGACGCGGCCCAGCGTATCCAAACCCTGACCGAAGTCCACGCCCAGCTTTATGCTGATCCCACAAAGAATGTGATGGACCTAGCGGCCTACCTGAAGCGACTCATTGATGACCTCTCGGATGCCACGGGCGGCGAAATTTACTTTCGCAATGTGGCCGGTGCCCCGTTGCAACAAAAGGGGGACCGGGCGCTCGCCATCGGCTTTGTCACGACAGAGCTTTGCACCAACGCGCGCAAGCACGGAGGACCTGACTGCCGCATCGAGGTAGAGTTGGACATTCAGGACAACCGCACCTTTATTCGCCTTTCGGTGCTTGATGACGGTCCCGGTTTGCCCGAGGGGTTTAAACTAGACGCCATGAGCGGGTTGGGCATGAAAATCTGTCAAATCTACGCGTCCCAGGTCGATGGCACAGTCAGCGCAGAAAACCGGCCCGGCGGAGGGGCGAACTTCACTTTGGTTTGCCCGATCGACTAGGTCAGGCAGTCCAAATTGCGGGGCGCATAGCGTGAATCGCGGGTGAAAATGCCTACATTTTGTCACAAAACCACCTTTCTAGCGCCCTACCGCCTTTGCATGCCGTAAGTTGCGCAACCGTCGCTTTGGCTGAGTATCGCGCGGAAGGAATGTATGTGATGACAATCGAGTCCCCTGCTCCCCGGCGCGGCATATTGCGGCGGTTCCGCCGGTCCGAAAGCGGCGCCGTCACCGTCGATTTTGTTGTCATTATGGCCGGCATTGTTGTCCTGGGGACGATCATTGTGGGTATGACGCGGGGCGGAACTGAAAAGGTTGCCGGTGATATCGATGTGGCGCTGTCGGCGGTACCCGTCCGTTAACACCAACAGCCTAAGATAACTGACCCGTCTGAGTGGCTTGCTCCTCTAAAGCTCGTACGTTATCGATAACGCGGACCTTGCGAAATCGATAAAGCACCCGCCGACAGAGAGGATACGCCCCCATGCCAACCCGTATTGCCATCAATGGCTTCG
>JBCCMR010000129.1:0-8637 GCA_039026255.1 Pseudomonadota bacterium | reverse complement strand
GCCAGGCGGCGGTAGGTATGCTGGCGCAGATCGGCATTACCGTGAACCTCGATGCCAAACCCAAGGCGCAGCACTTCCCGCTGATCAACACCCTTGAGACGGACTTCTACATGCTGGGCTGGGGCGTTCCGACCTACGACAGCGAGTATGTGTTCAACTTCCTGGTGCACACAAAGGGCGAAAAGTACGGGTCCTGGAACGGCACGCGCTATTCCAACCCCGACCTAGACACCAAGATCGTGGCGCTGGCCTCCGAGACCGACCTCGATAAGCGCAACGGCATGATCAACGAGATCTGGCAGGTGGTGCAGGAAGAAACGCTCTACATCCCGATCCACCACCAGGTGCTGAACTGGGGCATGAAGTCTTCGGTGGGCACCATCGTGGCCCCGGACGACGCGGCGAAGTTCAAGTACTTCACCATGCAGTAAGCCGGACCTCGCCGTGCGGTCGGTCAGGACCGCGCAACGCAGCATTTTTGACCCCCGGGCCTTTCGCAGCCCGGGGGTTTTTTCTTGCAAGCTGCCACCGACCGGAGCCTGCGCGGTCTGGTCGCAGGGGGGGCGAGGGCTATGTCACCGTGCAAATAGTTTCGGGAGACCGCCATGAGACACCTGACCCTCGCTGCCCTTATGTTGGCCGCCGCGCCCCTCGGTGCGGTCGAGTTCAAATGGGCGGGCACTACCGATCCGCAAACCATGGACCCCCATGCGGTGAACTCGGCCCCGGTGCTGGGGTTTTTGAACAATGTCTACGAAGGGCTGGTGCGGCGCGGGCGCGACATGGGGATCGAGCCGTCTCTGGCCGAGCGGTGGGAGCCTATGGAGGACGGCGCAGGCTGGCGGTTTTTCCTGCGCCGCGGCGTGACCTTCCAGGACGGCAGCACCTTTGATGCCGACGATGTGGTGTTCAGCTATGAGCGGGCGTCGAGCCCGGAAAGCGACACCAACAGCTGGTTTGCGCCAGTATCGGATGTGCGCAAGGTGGACGCATACACAGTTGAAATCCTGACCACAGCGCCGAATCCGATCTTCCCGGACAGCATCGCCAACTGGATGATTATGGACGCCGATTGGACGGTCATGAGCGGGGCCGGGCGCCCCGATAAGGAAAACGGCAATTTCGCCACGCTCAACGCCAATGGCACCGGGCCCTTCCAGGTGGTGTCGCGCCAGCCGGGGCTCACAACAGTGCTGGAACCCCATGCGGGCTGGTGGGACACGGTCGAGCACACCGTTACCCGTGCTGAATTCACGCCGATTCAGAACTCTGCCACGGCCGTGGCGGCGCTGTTGTCGGGCGACGTGGACATGATCAATCCGGTGCCCATTCAGGACGCGGCGCGGGTGGACGAACGCCCCGAGGTTACCGTGCTGCGGGGGATCGAGGCGCGGGTGATCATGCTGGGCTTCGCCCACGAGTCTGAAACGCTGAAATTTGGCGCCGACGCGGGCGCGCCCAACCCATTCCGCGATGTGCGCGTGCGCCAGGCGGTGGCGCATGCGGTGAACGTGCCCGCCATCCTGCGCTCGATCATGCGCGGCGCGGCAGAGCCCGCCAGCCAACTGGTAAGCCCGGCCATGCGCGGCTTTTCGGACCCTAACGCCAGGCGGCCCGAATATGACCCCGCCGCCGCGCGCCAGCTTTTAGCGGATGCGGGGTATCCGGACGGTTTTTCCTTTGGGCTCAAGTGCCCCAACAACCGATACTTGAACGACGAAGCCGTCTGCCAGGCCGTGGTGGGGATGCTTGCGCAGGTGGGGATGCGTGCGCAGCTCGATGCCATGCCGGTGCAGAACTACTGGCCCGAACTGCGTGCCGACAATTTTGATATGTACCTCCTGGGCTGGTCGCCGGGGACCTTTGACGCGGAGCATCCGATCCGCTTTTTGGCGCATACGCCCGACGCGGAGGCAAAGCTCGGATCGTGGAACTTCGGCGGGTTTTCCAACGGGACGATCGACGCCATGCTGCCCATGATCCAGGCTGAGATTGACGATAACCAACGCCAGAGCATGCTCGACGACGCGGCCGCCCTCCTGCAGGACGAAATGGCCTATGTGCCGCTTTACGTGCAGCCCCTGCTGTGGGGGATGCGGTCGAACGTTTCGCTTGTGCAGCGCCCCGACAACTTCTTTATGCTGCGCTGGGTGCGAGTGGAGTAGCGTCCCGTGGGCCTAATGCTTGAAGGGGTCTACCGGCCCGAAGACCCCGCTCCGGGCAGCGCCGATGACGGGTCTTTCCAGCGGGCGAAATCCACGGTGCGCAACTGGATCGCGCCCTCGGACAACCGGTCTAAGCTAGGCCGAGGGCGCTACCACCTCTATGCGGCTTGGAATTGCCCCTGGGCGCACCGAGTTCTTCTAGTGCGCGCGGTCAAAGGGCTTTCGGCTGAAATAGGCGTGTCCTACGCCCTCCCGCGACGAACCGAAGACGGCTGGGTCTACGACGACGACCCGGCTTTCGGGGTGCGCGCCCTGCACGAAGTCTATGCCCGCATACGCCCCGGCTACACCGGGCGCGTGACGGTGCCGCTTTTATGGGACATGGCCGAGGACCGCGGGGTATCCAATGAAAGCGCCGATTTGGTGCGCATGCTTGATGCTGCCTTCCCGGACCGGGGTCCGAATCTGGCGCCCGCAGCGCTGGTGGCGGACATAGACGCCTGGAACAAGGATATCTACGCAGGGCTCAACAACGGGGTTTACCGGGCCGGGTTCGCCCGAACGCAAGACGCCTATGAGGCGGGCTGCCGGGACGTCTTCGCCACGCTCAACCGGATCGAAGACCGCCTGAGTGCGTCGCCCTACCTCTGTGGCGACACTCTCACAGAGGCGGATTTGAGGCTTTTCCCAACCCTGGCGCGCTTTGATGTGGCCTATCATGGGGCGTTCAAGTGCAATATCCGCCGCCTAGTGGATTATCCGGCCACCTGGGCCTATGCCCGGCGCATCTATGCTTTGCCCGAAGTGGCGGACACTGTGCGCTTTGACGTCTACAAGGCAGGCTATTATTCGCCCTCGCCGCAACGCAACCCCTTGGGCATAGTGCCCCTAGGGCCTGAAATCGACTGGTCGCTGCCTGCAGACGTTGCCCCTGACACCGTGCGCCTGGCCGATGCCTAGTCTTTGGGCCTTCCTGACTGTTCCCGCGCCAGCCCAGGGGGCTCTCACGGACAGCGGGCGAAATCCCGCTGGACGGTTCGACGGCCCCGTGAAAGTGTAACATCATGGTCGGTTTCATCTTTCGCCGCGTCCTGCAGTCGATCCTGGTCTTGCTTGTCGTAGGCTTGGTCGCCTTCTCCATGTTTCGTTTCGTGGGCGACCCCATCGACAACATGCTGGGCCAAGAACGCACCCAGGCCGATATCGACCGCCTGCGCACGCAGTTGGGGCTCGATCAGCCGTTTGTGGTGCAATACGCAAAATTCCTGGAAGGGGCTGTGCAGGGCAACTTTGGCATCAGCTACCGCCAGGGGCGCCCGGTGTCGGATATCCTGCTTGAACGGGCCCCGGCGACGTTGGAGCTGGCCGCCGTGTCGGGCGCATTTGCGATCTTGATGGGCATCGCGCTGGGTGTTTTCACGGCCATAAGGCGGGAGGGCTTCGCGGCAAATGCGATCATGACCGTCTCGCTTTTGGGCGTGTCGCTGCCCACCTTTCTGATCGGTATCCTGTTGATCTACATATTCTCGGTGGAGCTGAAACTCTTGCCGTCCTTTGGGCGCGGTGAGACGACCATGATCGGCGGCTGGTCCACGGGCTTTTTGACGTCCTCGGGCCTGATGGCACTGATCCAGCCGTCGATCACCCTTGGGCTTGACCAGATGACGCTGATCATGCGCCTGGTGCGGGCCGAGATGCACGAAGTGCTTCGCCAAGACTACATCCGCTTTGCCCGGGCCCGGGGCCTGCGGGAACGGGTGGTCAACTTTCGCCACGCGCTCAAGAACACGCTGGTGCCGGTGATCACGGTCACCGGGCTTCAGCTTGGCTCGATCATCGCCTTTGCCATTATCACCGAAACGGTTTTCCAATGGCCGGGGGTGGGGCTTCTTTTCATCAACGCGATCCAGTTCGTGGATATCCCGGTGATGGCCGCTTACCTGATGCTGATCTCGGTTATGTTTGTGGGCATCAACCTGATCGTGGACCTGCTTTACGTGGCCATTGACCCGCGTCTGCGGGTGCGCTGATGGGGGCGGCGGTGCAGGGGTCGGACGGCGCCTCAGGCGTCGGGCGTTTCTGCGGGTTCGGGCTTTGGCGGCTTCGACTGCCACACGATGCGCCGTTGCAGGGCTGCGTGCACCATGGCGGGCTTTTCAAAGCAGCGCTCAATGAGCGTTTCGCCCTTTTCAATGCCGTAGCCGATGGCTTCCACGATGTCTGCGTGGGGCTCCAGAAATTCGGATATCTGGTCAAGCTCGCCCGAGGACAAAAACGGGATCGTCCGCGGCGCCATGTTCTTGATCGACCGCTCCTTGGTGTTTTGCTTACCCTCGACCCCGTCCACCGACACCACCTGCAAATCAAGCGCCCTGTTCACCACCGTGGGGTCGGCGCAGAAGTCGTCGTAGTTCACAAACGGGATGTCGCCAAAGGCGCGCATAAACTCGACCTGCTGGCTGACCCGCTTGATCCAGCGCTGGGTCATCGTCTTGATGGCTCGCTTCTTAAGCGGCTGATCGGTGTAGTTGTAAAGCGCCGACGCGATCTGCTGGTAGGGGGAGCAGGCCGAGAAGAGGTACTTCGCCTCCGTCCCGAATTCCTGGGTAATGGCGTCGACACGCATCAGGTTTGGCGGAGACCCTTCGATAAAGATCTCCTTGTCGCTTTCGGCAACAAGCTTTTCCCATTCGGTGTGAATCTTGTCCCACTCGTAAGACGTCTTTGTGTCCCAGGGCTGCTTGCGCATCAGTTCCCGCACGCTCGGCGCCATTTGGCCTTCGTAGTTGCCGAAAGGGGGCAGGTAACCGTCGATTTGCGCGCTCAGGTACTGGCAGATAACAGTCGTGCCAGAATTATTGAGCGAAAAAAGAAAGAGAAAGCGCATGGTCGTGATCCGTCCCCCGTCAGGCTTCGCGGACGCTTACACTACGCAACCGTCAGGTCAACCGTGAAGCGAGCGGCCCGACAGGCCCCGCCGCTGGAAAGGACAACCCCATGAGCATTGCCGAAAAAGACCCCGCCGCGCAGGCCGCGTCCGCGCCGGTGCCTGGGCGCCTTGCGCGGTTTTGGGCGTCGGACTTCGCGTGGAACTTTCGCCGCTCGCCCGTGGCGGTGATTAGCCTTGTTGTGGTGATGGTGCTTGTCCTGGCGGCGGTGTTGGCCCCGCTCATCGCGCCGCACAACCCGTTCGACCCGGCAACGCTAAACCTGATGAATGGGTTCTCCAAGCCCATGGAACCGAATGCTTTTACCGGCGATACCTTCTGGCTTGGCACTGACGACCAAGGCCGCGACGTCTTTTCCACGATCCTTTACGGCATGCGCATATCGCTTTTTGTGGGCGTGGCGGCAGTGCTCTTTGCGTTGGTGCTGGGCGTGATCCTGGGACTTCTGTCGGGCTACATTGGCGGCTGGACCGACACCATCATCATGCGCGTGGCTGACGTGCAGCTGACCTTTCCGGCGATCCTGGTGGCCATGCTGATCTTTGGCATCGCGAAGGGTATTACGCCGGTGGAATACCGCGATCAGATGGCGATCTGGGTCCTGATCCTGGCGATTGGGTTGTCGGATTGGGTGCAATTTGCCCGCGTGGTGCGCGGCGCAACCCTGGTGGAGCGGGGCAAGGAATACGTGCAAGCGGCGCAGTTGATTGGCCGCTCGCCCCTGTCGATCATGCTGCGCCACATCCTGCCCAACGTGCTGAGCCCGGTGCTGGTCATCGCAACGATTTCGCTGGCGTTGGCCATCATCGCAGAGGCAACGCTCAGTTTTCTGGGGGTCGGCGCCCCGCCCACGCAGCCATCGCTGGGCACGCTGATCCGCATCGGGCAGGATTTCCTCTTTTCGGGGGAGTGGTGGATCCTCTTTTTCCCAGCGATGACGCTTTTGCTTTTGGCGCTGGCGGTGAATCTCTTGGGGGACTGGCTGCGCGATGCCCTGAACCCGAGGATGCGCTGATGGGCGCGCGCGCGACGGCCCCGAGGCGGGTGGGGGGTGACCGGTGACCCAGCAGCTTTTGGATATCGAAAACCTGACCGTGGCGTTCCCCACCCGGCGCGGGGATTTCAGCGCGGTCCGGGATGCGGCGCTGTCGCTTGCGCCCGGGGAAATCCACGGCCTGGTGGGGGAGTCGGGCGCCGGCAAATCCACCATCGGCGCGGCCATTATGGGGCTTTTGGAAGGGTCAGGCCACATCGCGGGCGGGACGATCCATTTCCGCGGCGACCAGATATCGGGCCGCGATCGGGCGGCGATGCAGGCGCTTCGGGGGCGGCGCTTGTCGATGATTTTTCAGGACCCGCTGACCAGCCTCAACCCGCTTTTCACAGTCGGCGAGCAGTTGGTCGAAACCATCCGAGCCCACCTCGGCATGACCGAGCCCGAAGCCCGCGACCGGGCCCGCGACCTCTTGGACCGCGTGGGGATACCCGACCCCGATATCCGGATCGACCAGTACCCGCACCAGTTTTCCGGCGGCATGCGCCAGCGGGTTGTGATCGCGCTGGCGCTCTGCTCGGAACCCGATGTGATCATCGCCGATGAGCCGACGACCGCGCTTGATGTGTCCATCCAAAAGCAGATCCTCGACCTGATCCGCGGGCTGGCCACCGAACGGCAGGTGGGGATCATCCTGATCACCCACGACATGGGCGTGATCGCCGAAACGACCGACCGTGTGACGGTGATGTACATGGGTGAAGTTGTCGAAACCGGCCCCACTGCCGAGGTGCTGGGCAACCCGCGCCACGAATATACCCAAAGCCTGATCGCCGCTGTGCCCCGCCCGGACCGTAAAGTCGACCGTTTCCCGCAGGTCAGCTATGGGGGCCGCGAAACCCGGTTCCAGATCGCCGAACTGGCCCGTGACTGGCCCAGCCAACCCGCCCCGGACGGCCCCCTGGTAGAGGCGCGCGGCCTGACTAAACGGTTTCTCCAGAAGGGCAGCCTGATCCCGTCGCGGCGCCAGTATTTCACCGCCGTGGACGACGTCAGTTTCGACATCCGCCCAGGGGAGGTCTTTGGCCTTGTGGGCGAAAGCGGCTCGGGCAAGTCGACCATCGCGCGCATGATCGCAGGGCTTTACAGGCTTGACGGCGGATCGGTTGCCTTTGACGGGCAAGAGGTGTCAGGCGCCGACCGCGACACCGTCGAGGCGTTTCGCCGCCAGATCCAGATGATCTTTCAGGACCCCTATTCGTCGCTCAACCCGCGCCACCGCGTGGATGCCATCGTCGCCGAACCGGCGCTCCACCTGGGGGTGATCCCCCGGGCCGAGGTGGCCGACCGGGTGCGCGACCTTTTGGACAAGGTGGGCCTTGGCGCGGATGCAGCGCTGAAATACCCGCACGAATTCTCGGGCGGTCAGCGCCAACGCATCAGTATCGCCCGGGCCCTCGCCACGCAGCCGCGGTTTTTGATCTGCGACGAACCCACCAGCGCGCTTGATGTATCAATCCAGGCGCAAATTCTGAATATCCTTAAAGACTTGCAGGACCACCTGGGCTTGACGATGCTTTTCATCAGTCACGACTTGCCAGTGGTGCGGCAGATGTGTTCGCGCGTGGGGGTGCTGCGCGGCGGCAAGCTTGTGGAGGTGGCGGAAACCGAGACGCTGTTCGCCGATCCCCAGGACGCCTACACGAAGTCGCTTCTTTCGCTGATGCCCAAGACGGACCTCCTGTCGACCCGGGGGCTCGTGTAAACATGGGGCGGCGGGGTTCTCGCACCGGGCAAACCTGCCATAATGTCGGCAATGAGCGATAGTTTCGACGAAATGTGGGGGCGGGACGCGACCCTGCGGGAACCCTATGGCACCGTGGGCCGCTGGATTGACGGGGAAGAGCCAGCGCGCCTGCGCCGCAAACAGCGGGAAGCCGACGATCTTTTCCGGCTGACCGGCATCACCTTCAACGTCTACGGCCAGGCCGCCGCCGAAGAACGGCTGATCCCCTTCGACATCGTGCCCCGGGTCATATCCGGGCGCGAATGGAAACGGCTTTCCAAAGGGATCGAACAGCGCGTGCGCGCCATAAACGCGTTTCTCTATGACATCTACCACGGCCAGGAAATCCTGCGGGCCGGGCGCGTGCCCGTGCGCATGATCGCGGAAAACAGCGCCTACTTGCCGCAGATGATCGGCGTGGACCCGCCGGGCGGGGTCTACACCCATATCGTGGGCATCGACCTGGTGCGCACGGGCGAAGACGACTTCTTTGTCCTGGAAGATAACGCGCGCACGCCGTCTGGCGTCAGCTACATGCTGGAAAACCGTGAAACTATGCTCAAAATGTTTCCGGAACTTTTTAGCCAGACCCAGGTCCAGCCGGTGGGCCAGTACCCGCGCACACTGCGCCGTAGCCTCGCCGAATGTGCGCCCCTGGCGGACGGGGAACCCACCGTCGCGATCCTAACCCCGGGGATTTATAATTCCGCTTACTATGAACACGCGTTTTTGGCTGATCAAATG
>JBCCMR010000128.1:0-8703 GCA_039026255.1 Pseudomonadota bacterium | reverse complement strand
GGCATCCAAACGCTTTGGCAAATGGCAGGTTTGGGCCACTTCTGACGCTACCAAGAGCCAACACCAAAACAGTTTTCGGGTTGGATAAAGGGCCTGGTGATGCGCCACCTGGCCGCGCGTGGCAGTCGAACAGGACCCTGAAAGGATGATCGCGGGCCCGGTTTGTGCGGCCCAGGGGGGCGCGCCTGGTTTGCAGCCAAAGTTGTCCGGCAGTCCGAGAGCCACCCCCGAGCCGCCGGTCACAAGCGGCATTGCCGCTGCCGCGCGGCCGATGTCGACCAGGTCTGCGTCCCGGGTTGCGTCCACCACCACGTGGCGGCGTCCGGCGGTCTGTTCTTCCCGGAGCGCCTGGGCAATTGCGTCAGGCCCGGCGAACACGGTCTGTGCAGGCACATGGCCCACCGGATGACGGCTTTGCTGGGCCAGCCAACGGCGCAGGTCGGGGTCGGTCATCGGGGTAAGGGGATGTGTTTCCATCCCGCTTTCAGATAAAAGCCTGTCGCCCACAAAAAGGTGCCCCTGGTAGACTGACCGCCCAGTCCCGGGAAAGGCTGGGCAAAAGATCACCGGGTCGGCCTCTAGGGCTTCTGCCAGGGCGTCTGCCACGGGGCCAATGTTGCCGTCGGGGGTCGAATCAAACGTGGAGCAATATTTGAAGAAAAACTGGCGGCACCCCTGGGCGCGCAACCATGCGAGCGCAGCCAGCGATTGCGCCACGGCTTCGGCAGCTGGAATTGATCGCGATTTCAGCGCTACAACCCCCGCGTCCACATCCGCCTCTGCCGGGGTGTCAGGGATGCCCACGTATTGGACCGTGCGCATTCCTGCCTTCGCAAGAGTGTTGGCCAGATCGCTTGACCCGGTGAAGTCGTCGCCAATACAGCCAAGCTTCACAGCCCATCCCCCGGCAGGGTGAGCCCGGCTTGGCGGGCGTAGACCTTGGCGACGGCTGCGTCGTCCTGGGCAGACAGGTCCTGGGCTACGGCGGCGTCAAACTGGCCCAAGGCGGCGCGGGTGAGAGGCGTCTCTAGCCCTGCTGCCTGGGCCGCGCCCAGCACGATCCCCAGGTCCTTGGGCCAGATCGCCACCTGGCTTTTGGGGCTGTAGTCCCCTGCAACCACGTGGGGCGCGCGGTTCTCAAGCATCCAGGATGCCCCGGCGGACTGGCTGATAACCTTAAGAAAAGTCTCGGGCGTGATGTTTTGGGTCATCGCGAAGGTCAGCGCCTCAGCCATGGCCGCGATGTGCACACCGGCCAAAAGCTGGTTTGCCGCTTTCATGGCCGACCCCTGTCCCGCGGTGTCCCCGAGGTGAAAGACAGCCTCTGCCGTGGCATCGAGAATGGGTCCTGCCGCAGCAAATGCCGCCTCGCTGCCCGCGGCCATGACGCTAAGCGCGCCCTGGCCAGCCTTCACAGCCCCACCCGAAATTGGCGCATCCAAGTAAAGGAGACCGTCTTGTATGCAGCGTGCCGCGGTTTGGGCTGCAAATTCGGGCGCCACAGTTGCGCAAACCATGACAAGCGTTCCCGGCCGCAAATGCGTGACAATTCCTTCAGCGCCAAAGAGCACGTCTTCCACCTGCTTGGCATTGAGCACAACAAGCACCGCCGCGTCGATGTCGGGCGCGCTTGCCTGAGGTGTGCCGCGCTCACCGCCTATCGCGGCAAAAGCGCGAGTGCGGTGCTTATTGGGGTCAAACCCCGTCACCCGAAGCCCGGCTGCAAGGCAGGACTGGGCTATCCCCATCCCCATGGAGCCCAAGCCAAAGACGGCCACGTTTTTTGTCATGGGGCACCTCCGCCAGGTCGCAATGCGCCTTTCCTAGCGAAGCTGGGCGAGCTTGTCTTGCGTTCTTCTCGAGAGCGCGCGGTGCATAAAATCGCGTATGGCTCTTGAAATTTATGTCTCAAATGAGACATATGTGTCTCATGACTTTTCTTCAGCCCACCACCCGCCCCACGACCAAAGACGCAATCATTGAGGCGGCGTTTATTGTCTTTGCCGCCCACCCGGGCGCACCCCTGGCGGAGGTGGCCACGCGGGCCGGGGTAGGGCGCGCAACGCTCCACCGGCATTTTCCAAAGCGCGCAGACCTAATGAACGCGCTTTCGCTTGTGGCGGTCAAAGAACTTGATCAGGCTGTCGCTGCGGCCACGGCCGACGCGCAAACTGCCGCCGAGGCGTTGTCTCTGGCGCTTCATTCCATTGTGCCGCTTGCCAACCGCCAGTGGTTTCTATCCCAGGAATGGCACGACCTTTCCCCCGAGGTTGACGCCGCCCACGCCTTTGGTCGGGGCGAACTACACGCCACCTTTGAGGCGGCAAAACGTGAAGGGGCCTTCGGGCGCCACGTGCCCACGCGCTGGCTGATCGAGGCTTACGAGAACCTCATTTACAGCGCCTGGTCGCTGGTGCGCTCCGGCGACGCGACCCCGAAGCAGGCCGCCGATTTGGCTTGGCGCACGCTCACACTTGGTTTGAAAGGAGACACCGAATGAACCTGGACCTGTTAACCATTCGCATCGACGAAGCCTTTTTCATGATCGGCGCGGCAATCCTACTAATTGAAATCGGCGAGATGGCCTTCAAGGGCGAGTTGCGCGCCAAAACCTTTGCCGAAATGCTGGTCAGCGCGTCGACACAAATACCCTATATTGTTGTGAATACGTTATTTTTGACGGGTGCCTACGGGGTCTACTGGGTCATTGCTTACGCACTGCCCTGGTCAATTCCTGTCACCTGGTGGAGCGTGCTTTTGGTCGTGTTCCTAGCGGACATTTTCTATTATTGGGAACACCGCATTGCCCATGAGGTGCGCGTGCTTTGGACACAACACGCGGTCCACCATTCGTCGCGTGACATGAACATGGTCACCGCGGTTCGGTTTGGCCCGCTCGAGGGGCTTTGGTCGCTTATAATCCACATTCCGCTGGCGCTTATGGGTTTTGCACCCGAGGCGATCATCCTGGGTGTTGTGGCGGTGCTAGCCTATCAAACCTGGCTCCATACGGAGCTAATCGGCAAGCTTGGACCGCTTGAGAAAGTGCTCAACACGCCGTCTCACCACCGGGTCCACCACGGGTGCGATGAAAAGTACCTCGACAAAAACTACGGTGGCATTTTGATCATATGGGATCGGCTCTGGGGCACGTTTCAAGCAGAAGAAGAAACCCCGCGTTACGGGCTGGCCCGTGATTTCGACAGCCGTAACCCGGTTCGGGTGTGGTTTTCGGAACTTCCTGCTTTGGGTCGCGACTTGGCCAGTGCCAGAAGCTTGCGGGAAGCGTGGGGCTATCTTTTCGGCCGCCCAGGCTGGACTCCCCGCCGTTAGGCACCCTAGCAAGGCGATCACCGTGGACAACGGTAGGGTACGAAGCTTCTTGATGAAGCTTCTATCCCTGACTGCCCGTTTCGCGGCTCACTTCGACTGGGGACTTCTGCCGCTGCCAAAAACCCAAAAGCTCGCGCGCCACGGCCACGTCGCGGTTGGCAAATATCGTTACCGTTAGCGGTTCTTGCCCTAGGGTTTGGGCGAGCGACGTCATGGCTCCGCTGGAGATGTGGCGATGCACCATGCTGTAGGGCAGCCAGCCGACGCCCAGGCCGGCCATCACCAATTCGACAACGCCGCTCGAAAAGGCTGTCACGCACACAGGATTGCTGGCGTGGCGTGCGGTGCCGAACGCCCGTTGTCCGCGGATTAGAATGCGCCCGAAATAACTGTCCTCTGGGTAGACGATAGCGGGCGCTCGCCGGTCAATGTGACCGTCGGCGCGCACCGTATAGCGCTGGGATCCGCCTACGACCGGGATCAGAAAGTCTGATCCCCAACTGCCGCGCAAAATCCGCTCACCCAGGTCGAGGGGGCGGGCCTGTTCGGCCTCGTAGCTTAGAAACATATCCGCGTCGCCGCGTAGAAGCGCGCTAACACAGTCGTCGACGTTTGCTGCGCGCAGGCGGATGCGGAGCCCCGGAAACGCGCCGCGCGCCCGTAGGGCCATGTCCGGGAAGCTAGAACAGACCTGCGCGTGTTGGGCGGCGATGGTTACACTGGTCTGCCGAGGGTCATGACTTGCTATATTTGTGCGCAGTCCGCGTAATCTTTCAACAAGTGCGCGAATTTCCTCTTCCCGGGACGCCAGCGCATCGCTGAGTTCGATCCGGTTTGCCTGGCGGTCGATCACCGGCACCCCGAGCCATTCCTCAAAACTGCGGATGCGCCGCGAAAACGCTGGCTGGGTTATGTTTCGGCGCTCTGCGGCGCGGGTCATGTTGCCCTCTTCCAAAAGCACGAGAATGTCGTCGAGCCAGGTCAAATCCACGGAAATCTCCTTTCAGCCAAAGAAATTATATGGCTACCCGAAGAAAAAAACACTTTCTGCTTCGGAATGCACAGGTTCTCTTTTGGCTAGAGAGAGTTTGGAGGTGGCCTCCGCCATGACGCATATCGACCATGTGACCGAAGAACGCCCAGGTACTGCGACGGATGTCACGCTAAGCCTATGCAAGGCGTTATCGGTCGCGCTGGCGCGGTTCCCCCGGGTGAAATTGGGTCACCTGCCGACGCCCTTGGAACCTATGGACAGGCTCAGCGCGCGCCTAGGCGGTCCGCGCATCTGGGTCAAACGGGACGACTGCACGGGTCTTTCGACCGGCGGCAACAAGACGCGCAAACTGGAATTCTTGATGGCCGATGCCCAGCGGCTTGGCGCAGACACGGTCATTACCCAGGGCGCCACGCAATCAAACCACGCCCGCCAAACCGCGGCGGCGGCGGCAAAGTTGGGTATGGGGTGCCACATACTGCTGGAAAACCGGACCGGGTCCGAGGATGAGCCTTATGTGATGGGCGGCAATGTGCTGCTTGACCGGTTGCATGGGGCGCCCGTGTCAAATCGGCCCGGTGGAGCGGATATGGCCGCCGAGATGGAAACGCTTGCCCATACGCTGCGCAGCAAGGGTCATACCCCATATGTGATTCCGGGCGGCGGCTCAAACCCCGTGGGGGCGCTGGGGTACGTCAACTGCGCGCGCGAACTGTCGGAGCAGGCTGCCGAGCTGGGCCTGAGCATCGACGCGCTGGTTCACGCCACGGGCAGTGCGGGCACGCAGGCGGGGCTCGTGACCGGGCTCGCGGCGATCGAAAGCGATATCCATCTTTTGGGGATTGGCGTCCGCGCGCCCCAGGAAAAGCAAGAACAGATGGTCTATGACCTGGCCGTGAGAACCGCCGAGCACCTGGCCACTGATCTGGTGATACAGCGTGACGTGGTACGCGCCAACTGCGGCTATGTGGGCCCTGGCTACGGCAAGCCAACGCCCGGGATGGTAGCCGCGATCAAGCTTTTGGCCGAGACGGAGGGCCTGCTCTTTGACCCGGTCTATTCTGGCAAAGGGCTCGACGGGCTTATCACTTTGGTGCGCCGGGGGTATTTTGACGGCATGGACAATGTCGTTTTCTTGCACACCGGCGGCAGCGCCGCGCTTTTTGGGTATCCTAACATCTTCGGACTGCCCGGCTACCAACCTTAATCAATCAACCGTTCCTGAAGGAGACTGACCATGAACAAGACCAAAATGCTAATCAGTGCCCTGGCGCTGAGCGCGATCAGCGCCCCAGCCATGGCCGAAAAAGTGGCCATCGGTGTGCCGTCCTGGACTGGCGCGCAGGCCATCGCCCACGTGCTGGGTGAGGTTGTCACTTCGCGCATCGGCGGAACCGTGGAATATGTTCCGGGCAACAACGCAACTATCTTCCAGGCCATGGGTCAGGGCAACGGTGACATTGACGTCCACCCAGACGTGTGGCTGCCCAACCAGGAGAGCTTTACAAACAAATATGTCAAAGACGAAGGAACCGTGACGCTGTCGTCTAACCCTTACGAGGGAAACCAAGGTTTTTGCGTGACCGAGGACTTTGGCGCCGCCAACAACATCACTGATATCGCGGATCTGGGCCGTCCGGATGTGGCCGCGCTGATGGATAGCGACGGAAATGGCAAAGGTGAAATGTGGATCGGCGCGCCGGGCTGGGCATCAGCCAATGTGAACGAAGTCAAAACCCGCGACTACGGTCTATTGGACTTTATCGATCCCATCCGCGCCGAAGAAAGCGTGAAAACCGCGCGGATTAAGGACTCGATCGCTAAGGGTGAAGGATACGCGTTTTACTGCTATACACCTCACGCCGTCTGGTTTCAGTTCGACGTGCGCATGTTGACAGAACCGACCTACGACCCGGCGAAATACGTCATGGTGCAACCGTCCGACGACGCTGACTGGTATGAAAAGTCGATGGTCGCTAGCAAGGACGCCCTCAAAGAGGTGCAGATTGCCTGGTCGAATTCCCTGGTTGATCGGTCCCCCGCCATCGCGGAGTTTTTTGCCAACTTTGCCCTGAACGCCGATGATGTAAGTGGCCTGGCCTTCGAGATCAGCAACGGCATGGATCCGGCGGATGCCGCCAAGGCCTGGGTTGCGGCGAATTCGGACCGGGTCGACGCGATGCTGGGCCTGTGATCGCCGCAAGCTGAACCAAACGGCAGCACCGACTGGTGCGGTGCTGCCGCCACTCCAAGGGGGCTGTCTATGGCACATGACCCGGTCATCGAGATCTCGGGCGTCTGGAAAATCTTCGGCGACAATCCGCAAGACGCGCTCTCGGCCATTCGCGAACGTGGCCTGACCAAGTCCGAGGTCCTAGCGGAGTACAACGCCGTTGTCGGCGTTGCTGACGTTAGCCTTTCGATTAACCGCGGCGAGATTTTTTGCATCATGGGCCTGTCAGGCAGCGGCAAGTCCACCCTGGTGCGCCATTTTAATCGCCTGCTAGAACCCACCGCCGGTAAGATCGAAATCGAAGGCGTGGACGTGATGGCGTTGGCTCCTGGTCCGCTTCAGCATTTTCGCAATCGTAAGATTGGCATGGTCTTTCAAAATTTCGCGCTTATGCCCCACCGGTCCGTGCTCGACAACGTGGCGATGCCGCTCGAAATCCGCCAGGTGCCGAAAAACGAACGGATGCGCCAGGCGGCCGCGATCCTTGACACCGTGGAATTGGGCGCCTGGGGCTCAAAGTTTGCCCATGAGCTTTCCGGCGGGATGCAGCAGCGTGTGGGCCTGGCCCGGGCGCTCGCAGCAAATCCAGACGTTTTGCTGATGGACGAGCCGTTTTCGGCCCTTGATCCGCTGATCCGGCGCCAGCTGCAGGACGAATTCATTCGGCTGTCGAAAATTCTGCGCAAGACGACGATCTTTATCACCCACGACCTGGATGAAGCGGTGCGCATCGGTGATCGGATCGCAATCATGCGCGACGGCGCCATGGTCCAGGTGGGTACGGCCGAAGATATCGTGATGGATCCCGCCGACGATTATGTGGCTGATTTTGTAGCGGGGATATCCCGTCTTAAGGTGGTGCACGCCCGCGCCGTGATGCAGCCGGTTGACCAGTTTGTGGCTGACCGCGGACCGCTTCCGGGCGACTTGGTGCGTGTGGGCGATGAAGAAACCCTAAGCAATCTTATCAATCTGGCAATTGACGACAGCAAACCCATCCTCGTGGCGCAGGGCGGCACCGACGTCGGGGTCATCACCCGCGCCGATCTTCTGCGCACCGTTATCGAAGGGACCGAGGTGTCATGAAAGACCAATCCATCAACCCCCTGGAAGACACCGAAAGCGCCGCAGCTTTGGCCTATGCGGAAGAGCGTCGGTCCAACATCCGCACCTTTGTGCGCACAAGCCCTGAATACTACATCGACAATTTTGACCGGGTGGGCGCATCGGCGCGTTTTACGCCCACGTTCAACACGATGGCGGGGCTTTTTGGCCCCATTTGGTTCGGCGCCCGTGGGCTTTGGTCCTGGGCGCTGTCGTGTTTGATCATTGATGCGCGGGCCTTGGTGCAAATTGCACGCGGGCTGTTTGGCGATCTGGCCGCCGAGGCGATGGCGCGGATTGCATCCATCGAAGGCACACTTGAACTACGCCGCCAGCAGTTGGCCGCCGCCATCGAAAATGGATCGGACCGGGTAGATGCTTTTCAGCGGGCCGTTGACGGCCTTGAGGCAAACATCGGGGGTATCCGCGCCGAAGCCGAAGCCCTCGCTGCAGAGGGACCAGCGATTGCGGTGACGGGTCTGGTCATTTTGATCGTTGTCAAGGCAGTGCAGGCGGCAGTGGCTAACTGGGCGCTTGAAGCTCGCTTTTCCGATTGGCTGTCTGACAAGACGATCCGGTCCGGTATGCCGGTGTCGCAGATTGTCTTTAGCGCTGTCTTTATGGTGCTGATCGTAGCAGTTGCTATGGTGCATTACAGCTTCCCCGGCCGGTTTGCGCTCCTGAGCGCTTTTCCCACCGATCCGAATATCCGGCTATTTAGTATCGACGGGGTAGAAGCGTTCTTTAATTGGGCGGTGGTTAATGGCGACGCGCTGTTTGACGGTATCACCTACGGCATTCGGCTTATGCTGGATGCGCTGGAACTGATATTTGTAAGCACGCCTTGGATCGTGATCGCGTCCCTGATCATCCTTTTGACCTGGCTCACGGCGGGGATACGCATGTCGATTTATTCCGGTGCGTTTCTATCTTACATGGGGCTGTTGGGATTTTGGGAAAAGGCCATGACAACGCTGGCTCTTTTGGGGACGGCAGCCTGTCTTTCCATCATTATTGGCATACCGTTGGGCATGTTTGC
>JBCCMR010000127.1:0-8830 GCA_039026255.1 Pseudomonadota bacterium | reverse complement strand
GTGACGATGTGGGTATGCACCATGGGCTGCCCGAAGAAGCTAATTCTCACAGCTTCTATCCCCTTTCTGCGGAATCTGAAATCGCCCTCGAATTGGGCACGGGCAATAATATTTGAAAAACTGACCAGGCCGCTGTCTCAGCGCAGCGCACGGCCCTTGAGGATCGCATCTTTGCCAAAGCGGTCGCGGATGGCGTCAGTCGCCCGTTCGGCGGCTTCCCGCTTTGTTGCGTCGACTTCCAAAAGATCGCCGACTTGGTCTGCGCCCGCCGACGGACGCGAGAGCCCGCTGATACCCACCCCGATCAGACGAAACGGCGCCCGCTCAATCAACTGATCCAACAGCGGGCGCGCATGTCCGTAGATGCGGTCCGCCAATTGCGTCGGCTCTGGCAGGGTCACACGCCGCGTCAGGCTACGGAAATCGCGTGTTTTGACCTTGAGCGTGACCGTACGCCCAGCCCAATCCTTCGCCTTAGCGCGGTCTGATACCTGTTCTGCCAAACGCCAAATATGCCCGTCCAAGAGATCAAGCGCTGCGGTATCTTCGCCGAAAGTGGTTTCTTTTGAGATGCTTTTGACCGGTTCGCTGGCGGTAATTTCGCGGCGGTCCAGACCCCGGCAGAGATGCCAAAGCCGATCGCCCATAGAGCCGTAGCGTTCCCCTAGGGCCTTGCGGTCGCGCAGGCGCAAATCAGCGAAGCTGCGTATTCCATCCCGTTCGAGCTTGTCGCGCAAAGCGGGCCCCACGCCCCAAATTTTTTTCACCGGCAAATCAGGCAGAAGTCTTTCGACCTCTCGTTGGCCCAGCACAGAAAACCCCCGCGGTTTGTCCAAGTCCGAGGCAAGCTTTGCCAAGAACTTATTATGGGAAAGCCCCACCGAGCCGGATAAACCGAGTTCTTCTTCCATGCGCTTTACCAAGCGGGCCATAACTACCGCCGGCGGCGCCCCGTGGAGCGCAGCCGTCCCCGTCAGGTCCAAGAACGCTTCATCCATAGAAAGCGGTTCGACCGCCGGGGTCAGGGCATCCATCATGCCGCGGATCTGGCCAGACACTTCTGCATAGGCTTCCATGCGGGGGCGCAAAACCACGGCGTTTGGGCATTTCTTAAGGGCTTGGAACATCGGCTGCGCCGAATGAACCCCGTCGATGCGCGCTATATAGCAGGCGGTAGAGACAACCCCGCGACGACCACCGCCGATGATCACAGGCTTATCGCGCAGATCCGGGTTATCGCGCTTCTCTACCGAAGCATAGAAAGCGTCGCAGTCCATATGGGCGATCGACAGGTCATACAATTCAGGATGGGACAGGACACGCACCGACAGGCACGCCGGACACCGACGCGGCTGCGGGTCGTGCGGTCCGTGACCCGGAATATCGGTCAAACAATCGCGGCAGAAGGCGGCCATAGGCTTGGTATGCCACGGCGCTTGGGCCCGCGCCAGCGGGGCGGGCCTTATGATCGGTTCATGGCACCGGCTTGGGCGTTCTCGGGTCTGGGTGCCAAGGGCTTTGGACAATCGCAAGGGCCCAGAGCACCTGACCCGGTCTGCGACGCCGCCCTATCCCCTGCGAGGTCCACCCCCGTCAAAGTCCCCTGGCCAAGGCTTTTCGACAATCCGGCGGGGGCACTCGCGGCGCTGGATTGTGTTTTCAAGCACAGTCCATACGATTTCCCCAGGGCGGCCGCCGCGACTATATTGACAGCCGCTTGGGTGGGTCCACCACTGACCGGAATAACCGGGGGGCGGCAAGGGCTGGGCAGGAATCGGGGGCGGCTGACGCAGGTGCCAGCCAGCATAAACTGCCGACGCTAGCAACAATGCCGCTGCAAGCGCCACAAAACGCAGGGCCATGGAAAACCTCTAAAACTCGTTACTTTACACGCGCGAATGGCCTGTCCGCAGGGCTACTCTTGCGCCCAGCGGTTAAGGTCGCGTTAGGACCCGCGCGCCATCTGCAGCCATTTTATCCAACAAGCGCATCAAATACTGTTGAGTTCCGCCAGGATCGCCCGAGCGGCACCGGCCGGGTCATCGGCAGCGATAATCGGGCGACCAACAACAATGTGGTCGGCACCGGCAGCCACCGCAGCGCCAGGGGTGGCGATGCGTTTTTGGTCACCGGCGGCGGCGCCTGTGGGGCGCACGCCTGGGGTTACGATCAGTTTGCCTGCGGCCCCTGGCAGGGCACGTATGCGCGCGACCTCTTGGGGGGATGCGATCACCCCGTCGGCCCCGGCCTCAAGCGCCCGCCGCGCCCGTTCGACCACCAGGTCTGACACTGACCCGGGCACCATCAACCCGTCGTCTAGATCGCCCCGGTCAAGTGACGTCAGCACCGTTACCGCCAAAATGCGCGTTGGCGCCGTGCCGCGCCCCGCAACCGCCGCCGCAACCACGTGCGGATCGCCGTGCACTGTCAGAAAATCCATATCATAGGAGACGATGCCTTCGACAGCGCGGCTTACCGTGGCGCTAATATCAAAGAGCTTCATGTCAAGAAAGACACGCTTGCCGCGGTCGCGAAGCTCGTTCGCCAGGGCAAACCCACCGCCCGTTAGCATACCCAGCCCAATTTTGTAGAACGAGACCGTGTCGTCCAGGCGGTCCGCCAGCGCTAGTCCGCCCACGATGTTGGGCACGTCTAGGGCCACGATCAGGCGGTCATCGGCCATGGGCGAGTACTCCTTGGGCGTGGGTCGCATGGATCAGATCAACGGCCCAGCGTTAGTTGGTCTTATCAGATTGCTCCGAGTGGTCCGAATGCTCCATCCCACCCGCTTGGCGCTTTTCGACCTTGAAGACAACCTCCACTTCGCCGGCCTTTTCAAAGACCAGCGTGATGGGGAATTCTTCGCCCGCTTCCAGGGGATCGCCGTTGAGCCCCATGAACATCACGTGCATGCCTCGGGGCTTAAACTCTACTGACGCGCCCGCAGGGATCGGCACAGACATCATGTGGCTCATGCGCGCGATACCTTGGTCGTCCACCCTGGTGTTGTGCAGCATCACCTTGGGAAAGTCGCCGCGGGCTTCCAGTAGGGTGTCATCGGTGTCGCCTTCATTTGTAATGACCATGTAGCCCGCGCCTGCCTTGGCATTTTTAGGCGTCTCAAGTGCCATCGGATGGGCGATGCTCAGCTTTCCAGTTTTATAATCGTGTGCCAGAGCCCCTGAAGCCGCCATCACCAAAGCTGCAAAAGTTGCGGTCAGAAGCTTCATGGAATTACCTCGGTTAACTACGTTGTGCATGTATGCAATTGTGTCCAGTGGGCAAGGACCACTGCCCAGACTGTTTGCCGCAAGGATCAAGCCAAATGTTGGCTACCTCGCGCCCGGGCAAGCGCGATCTGGCGCTGCCGTTCGCGAAATCGGTCTGCCCGCTCGGCGGTTTGATCGTCGGCACACAAGTGGCACTGAACACCTTCTTCGTATTCAGGCCGCTGACGGTCATCCGGATGGATCGGGCGTCGGCAAGCGTGGCACAGAATATGGGGCCCTTCTGAAAGTCCGTGATCCAGGCTCACCCGATCATCAAACACAAAGCACGACCCCCGCCAAAGACTTTGGGTAGCGGGCACGTCTTTGAGATAGGCTAGGATGCCCCCTTCTAAATGACAGACGTCGTTCGCGCCTTGGGAAATGAGATAGTTCGTTGACTTCTCGCAGCGGATGCCGCCGGTGCAGAACATGGCCACCCGCTTGCCTGCGAACCGGTCTTCATTGCGCGCCCACCACGTTGGGAAGTCGCCGAAGGCGGCCGTGCCCGGGTCGATGGCGCCGGCAAAGCTACCGATGGCCACTTCGTAGTCATTGCGCACGTCAATCACGACTGTGTTTGGATCGGTCACCACCGCGTTCCAATCGCCCGGGGTCACATATGTGCCCACACCCGCACGCGGGTCTACGGCGGGTTGGCCCATGGTCACAATCTCTCGCTTTACACGCACCTTAAAACGCCGAAACGGCGGTTCGGCTGACTGGCTTTCCTTATGGCGCAGGCCCGCAAATCCCGGCCAGGTGCGGATATGCGCCAAAAAGCGGTGCACTGCCTCGGCTGGACCGGCCACTGTGCCGTTCACGCCTTCGGGCGCAATCAGCACCGTACCTTTTACCGCACCGCCGCATCCGAGCTTAGCCAGCGGCGCCTTTAGGCGCGCAGGCTCAGCCACAGGGGCGAAATGGTAGAAAGCCGCAACGATCATCACGCAGCTTATAGCCCGCATGCCGCCCTGAGCAAAGCGCCCGTTGACGGGCGCGTCCCAGGCAGGCAGCGTGGCGCGGCAAGAGGGAGGACGTCCATGGCCAAGCTGGATCACGCGCTGCTGATAATCGACGTGCAAAACGACTTCTGCCCAGGTGGCGGACTGGCTGTTGACGACGGTGATGCAATCGTTGCGCCGATCAATGCCATGATGAACGACTTTGCCGCTGTGGTGTTGACCCAGGACTGGCACCCGGCGGATCACCTGTCGTTTGCTGACAACCACTCGGGGGCAGAGCCGTTTTCAATCATGGAGGCACCCTATGGGCCCCAAGTGCTTTGGCCGCGCCACTGCGTGCAGGGCAGCCCCGGGGCTGCGTTCCACAGCGCACTGAACAGCGATCGGGCAGAGCTGATCATCCGCAAGGGCTACCGGGCGGCTATCGACAGCTATTCCGCCTTCTTCGAAAATGACCACAGCACGCAGACCGGGCTTCACGGCTACTTACAGGAAAGGGGCATCCGGGCCCTGACGATGGTCGGGCTCGCCACAGACTACTGCGTGGCCTACTCCGCCAAGGACGGCGCGAAGCTAGGCTATGACGTCACCGTTATCGACGGTGCCTGCCGGGCGATCGACCTGGACGGGTCTCTGGCGCAAGCCATGGCCGACCTGGCTCAGGCCGGGGTCGAGGTGCGCTAATGGTCGAAATCGCGACCCGAGTCTATAATCACAAATGGAAGATCGACCCGATCGTGCGGTCGCTTATCGACACGGATTTCTACAAACTGCTGATGTGTCAGTCGATCTACCGAAATCGACCGGACGTGAACGTCACCTTCAGCTTGATCAACCGTACCAAGTCCATTCGCCTGGCGGAACTGGTAGACGAAGGCGCCGTGCGTGAACAGCTTGACCATGTGCGGTCGCTATCGCTGTCGCGCGGCGAAAGCACCTGGCTGCGGGGCAATATGTTCTACGGCAAACGCCAGATGTTCCGGCCCGACTTTATGGAGTGGTTTGAAAACCTATCGCTGCCTGACTACCACCTGGAAACCCGCGATGGTCAGTATGAACTAACGTTCGAGGGCCCCTGGCCCGAGGTCATGCTTTGGGAAATCCCAGCGCTTGCGATCCTGATGGAACTGCGATCCCGCGCTGTCCTGCGCACCATGGGCAAGTTTGAACTGCAAGTGCTCTATGCCCGGGCGATGACCAAACTCTGGGAAAAGATCGAACGCCTACGCGGGGTGGACGGCCTGGGTGTGGCAGACTTTGGCACCCGGCGGCGCCACAGTTTTATGTGGCAGGACTGGTGCGTACAGGCCATGCAAGAGGGTCTCGGCCCTGCCTTCACTGGCACGTCAAACTGTCTGATTGCCATGCGCCGAGAGGTAGAAGCCATCGGCACCAATGCCCATGAGCTGCCCATGGTCTATTCCGCGCTGGCCGACGATGACGAAACGCTCGCCCAGGCTCCCTATCAGGTCCTGGCCGATTGGCACGAAGAACACGACGGCAACCTTCGGATCATTTTGCCAGACACGTACGGTACGCAGGGGTTTCTCGACCGGGCGCCCGACTGGCTTGCGGCGTGGACGGGTATCCGCGTGGACTCCGGCGACCCGGCTCAGGCGACAGAGACAGCAATAAACTGGTGGCGCGCCCGAGGCGAAGACCCGCGCCAAAAGCTGGTGATCTTCTCGGACGGGCTTGATGACCGCAAAATAATGGAACTGCACGCCCAGTTCGCCGGACGGGTGCGCGTCGCTTTCGGTTGGGGTACCATGCTGACAAACGACTTCCGCGGCTTAGTGAAGGGTGATGTACTAAAGCCCTTCTCGCTGGTGTGTAAGGCGGTTGCGGCAAACGGGCGGCCTACAGTCAAGCTTAGCGACAACCCGAGAAAGGCCATGGGGCCAACGGACCAGATCGACCGTTACAAACGGGTCTTCGGCGTGGGCGACCAAACAGAACTTGAGGTGGTTGTGTAAACTGTACTCGACGAATGTATCAAGGTTGATCCCCGCGCAGGCGCTTCACTTCTCCCCGGCGTTTCTTAGCGTCCAGACGCTTCATTTTTTGGCCGTAGGGCACCTTTGTCGGGATACGTTTTTTTGGAGGGCGCGCGGCGGCACGGATCAGTGCAACAAGCTTTTCGCGCGCCTCGTCACGATTGCGGCCCTGGGTGCGATGTTCACTTGATGTAATGAGAACTGCCCCGTCTTTCGTCCATCTGCGCCCGGCAAGGCGGCGCAACCGGGATTTGACGGCATTTGTTAGGTGCGGGGAACGCTCCGCTTCAAAGCGCAGCTCGACCGCTGTTGAAACCTTGTTCACGTTCTGCCCGCCTGGGCCTTGCGCGCGCGTGAACTGCTCTGTGATTTCCCAATCCTCCAGGGATATTTGATCAGTAATCCGCAGCACCATGACGCGTCCCGTTTGTCGCAACTATGCCCAGCATAACGCTTTTCTCCGCTCACGTTTCCGTCGCTAGGACTCACGTTTCCCTTACGCCACGTGTTTGGACGCGGGCGCTCTCGAACCCCATTTCTTGGATCAATGCTTACGCAGCAATCGAAAGGATGAAAACGATGAAACTCTTCAGCACTCTAATCATTGGCGCAACACTGGCCGCTGGTACCGCGATGGCGGACGCCCGCTACACCGCAGAAACCACAGGGTTCGACCGGGCCGACACGGCAGTCCTGGGCTTTGTGGGCGATAATGAGCGTTACGACGCCGTCACCGGTCAAGGGACCTCGTCGGACGCCCGCACCGTCGAACGGCGCTTTATAAACCCCAACATCGCCGCCACGCGGTCGGCCAGCCAAGGCCACGTTGACTACCTGGTCGAACAAGACCGTCTGAAGGACATCTACCGCTAAAACCTGCGATAACCACACAAAGGGCCGGCCCCACACCGGGGCCGGCCCACTTTTTGCCTGTAATGCTGCGGCCGGGCCTTAGCTGAGCGGGCCGCCCGCCTCGGTTGCGGCGGCGTATTCGGCCGGGTCGATCATGCCGTCCTCATTGGTGTCGACCACCCCGAAGACTGCCGGGTCCTTGTCAGCGAAAGCGGCGGCGAACTCCTCAACTGACAACACGCCGTCGGCGTTTGCGTCATAGTCGGACATCTCGGCCGCCACGGACGGGGTGGCCAATGCAAGGGTGGCGAGAATGGTAAATGCGGTGCGCATCTGGGTCTCCTAGATGGTTGGCTGAAGTGGCGTTGATCGCCGCTTCTGCCCCCTCAGACGTGGAAACCGCCCTGCCCCATCCCGGCGCCCTACGAACCGGCGGGGATGCGCCGTTTGGCGGGAAAACGCCGCCTTTGCCCGGCGGCTTTCGGCCACGGTGGGACGATGCTCGGGCACCACCCCTGCCCCATTGGGTCATGTACCCTAAGGTCATAGGGATCCCAACAAACCCCGGCTTTCCATGTCCGCTGACCGTCTCTTTGACCACCTAGAAGACCTGCACGTCTACGCCCTTCGACTAACCCGCGACCGGACCGAAGCCGAAGACCTCGTCCAGGACACTGTGGCGCATGTGTTGGCACGCGGGGTGAGCCTTGCGGAGGTGGATAGCCCCCGCGCCTACCTTGCCGCGGTCCTACGCAACCGGTGGCGCGACGGGCTTCGGCGACGGTCGGTGACTTTTACACCGCTTGGGGATTGGGACCCAGCCGACCCCGCTGGCGCCGGTTTTGAGGAACTGGCCCGCTCGCAGACCTGGGCCGCGGTGGACCGCCTTCCAGTCCGCTATCGCGCAGCCTTACGGTTGCGGGTGGAGATGGGCCTGAGCTACGCGGAAATGGCGCGCGTGCTCGATATTCCCGTTGGCACTGCAATGAGCCGCGTAGCCCGGGCGCGAGAGAAGCTCCGCGCCATACTCTAATATGGGGGCTAAGACGTGAAAAAGCCCCGCCAAGGCGACGGGGCTTTCCTCGAGAATGGAGGTGGCAAGCAGGGGGGGTCCCCCGAAGCCAAGTGATTGTCGAGGGGGGCTGCCCCCTATCCAAGCACCTCGCTCGTAACCTTCACCAGCTGCTCCTTGTTCCCAATAGACATAGGCACCTCCTTTCTGATTGTTTCGCTCGCGGGGGCCACTCGACCACCCACGTCGCAACGGTGCCACGGCTGCGGCAAAAGGCAAGGGTTTTCTCGACCCATCCACCAGATTTTGGGGCCAGGGCTCTTCTTCGGGTCAGGGGTTGTACCGATCTCGTGACAGAGGGCGTGTCAGATTTGGCGGCAAGAAGCTTCCTACTGACACTTCGGGGGCGTGGCGAACTAGACGGCCTATCGCAAGGACCGGCCAAAAAAAAGCCGGGGCAGGGAACCCTTCCCCGGCTGATCTGCCCGGAAACCCCAGACCTCAGAAGATAAAGTCTTCCGCGTCGAGCTTGGCGAGATCTGCGCCCTGGACGGTGATCGTGTCCGCGCCTGCGGTGATCACCACATCGGCGCCCACCTGGGCCATGTGGTTGGCCGCGAGATCCGCGAAGCTGGTGATCGCGCTCACCCCGCTCAGGTCGATATCCTCGGCCACGGCGCGCACGTTGAAATCGGTGATCACGTCGTTGCCAAAGCCGTCCTCAAAGACAAAGACGTC
>JBCCMR010000126.1:0-8903 GCA_039026255.1 Pseudomonadota bacterium | reverse complement strand
CACTGCCGAAAGCATTTACCACCCGGTGGGCACCGCACGGATGGGCGCCGACGACGACGCCGTTGTTGACCCGGCAACAATGGCGGTCAAAGGTGTCGATAACCTCTTCGTGGCTGACGCCTCGGTCATGCCGCAACTGGTGTCCGGGAACACCAACGCCACTTCGATCATGATCGGAACAAAAGGGGCGGAGCTAATCGAAGCCGCCATAGCCTAAGCCAGAAGGAGCCGCCGCCATCCGCGTAAAGCCTTTCAAGCACCACCCTTTCCCGCCGCTTGCCGCGCCGAGCGTTGCGCTTGCTGTAACACCTCATGCGCGCCCAGAAGTCTCAGCATTAAGGAGCCCCTATGTCTAAGCGCATCTGCGTCATTGGTGCCGGTCCATCCGGCCTAGCTCAACTTCGCGCCTTCAAATCCGCCGCCGAGAAGGGGGCCGATATCCCCGATGTGGTCTGCTACGAAAAACAGCCCGACTGGGGTGGACTTTGGCGCTATACGTGGCGCACCGGCGTGGATGAGCACGGCAATCAGTGCCACGGGTCCATGTACCGTTACCTTTGGTCAAACGGCCCGAAAGAGGGGCTGGAGTTTGCCGACTACACCTTCGAGGAACACTTCGGGCGCCCCATCGCGAGCTACCCGCCCCGGGCGGTTCTTTTCGATTATATAAAAGGCCGCGTGGAAAAAGCCGGGGTGCGCGACTGGATACGGTTTAATACCATCGTCCGCGACGTGCGTGCGGCGCCCGGCGGCGGCTTTGAGGTAACCGCCCGCAACGAAATTGACGACAGCGAAGAGCGATCTGTATTCGACCATGTCGTAGTCGCCACGGGCCATTTCAGCGTGCCTAACGTACCCGAATACCCGGGCTTTGAAGCCTTCAATGGGCGCATTCTGCACGCCCACGACTTCCGCGACGCGCGGGAATTCAGCGGCAAAGATATCTTGATCCTGGGCACCAGCTATTCGGCTGAAGACATCGGCAGCCAGTGTTGGAAATACGGCTGCAAGTCGGTCACCGTGGCCCATCGCACGGCGCCGATGGGGTACGACTGGCCCGACAACTGGAAAGAGGTGCCAAAGCTCGACCGGGTCGAGGGGCGTGTGGCGCATTTTATCGACGGCACGTCAAAAGAGGTGGACGCAATCATCCTGTGCACGGGTTATAAGCACCATTTCCCGTTCTTACCCGACGACTTGCGCCTGAAGACCGCCAACCGGCTTGCGGCCGATGACCTTTATAAGGGTGTGGTTTGGACTGCGAACACGGACTTGTTTTACCTGGGCATGCAGGACCAGTGGTTTACGTTTAATATGTTCGATGCCCAGGCCTGGTGGGTGCGCGACGTCATCATGGGTCGTATCGCTTTGCCGGATGCAGCGACCATGGAAGCCGATTGGAAGGACCGCCAGACCGCCGAGGACGCCATCGAAGACGACTACGGCGCCATCGCCTACCAGGGCGCCTATACCGGCGAACTGATTGCTGAGACGGACTACCCTACCTTCGACATAGAGGCCGCCAACCAGGCCTTCTACGAGTGGAAGAAGCACAAAAAGAAGGGGATCATGGAATTCCGGAACTACGGTTACACCAGCCCGATGACCGGAAACAAAGCGCCGGCGCACCACACCCCGTGGGACCAGGCGCTTGATGACAGTCTTGAGGATTACCTCAGGACCGACGCCCACGCGGCGGAGTAGGGCGCATGCTGTGCGCCGTTAACTAAGCAAGACGCGTAAATACTCAACCAAACCAACAGGGAATAACACTATGAAGAAACTGAAACTCACCGCGGCTACGGCCGCTTTGGCGCTTGCCGCGGGTGGCGCCTTTGCCGACAGCGCCGACCCCATCGTGATCCCCATCCACAACTGGTCGAGCCAGATCGTGATGTCGAACGTCGTGGGCCAGATCTATGAAGAGATGGGTCTTGCCGTTGAATACGTCACAACCGACAGCCAGGCGGTCTACGAATCGGTTCGCCTCGGCGATGTGACGCTCGAACTAGAAGTCTGGGAAGGCGCCTTCGGCCACTCCTTCCGCACCGCGCTTGAAAAAGGCGGGATCGTAGACGTGGGTGACCACGCCGCCATCACCCGCGAAGACTGGTGGTATCCGTCCTGGACCAAAGAAGCCTGCCCGGGCCTGCCGGACTGGGAAGCACTCAACGCCTGCGCGGACCTCTTTACGACCGCTGAGTCGGGCGGCAAGGGCATGTACCTGGACGGGCCGGTGGACTGGCTCAAGCACGGTAAAGAGCGGGTAGATGCGCTGAGCATGGACTTCGTTGTGGTCAACGCAGGCTCTGCGGCGGCTCTTTGGGCGCACATCGCAGCGGCTGAAAAGGACAAGACCCCGATTGTGGTCTTCAACTGGACGCCGAACTTTGCCGAAGCGGTCTGGCCCGGCGAATTCGTGGAATTCCCGGAATGGGAAGCGGGCTGTGACAGCGACCCGGCCAAAGGCCCCAACAAAGAGGCGCTCTTTGATTGCGGCAACCCCGCCAACGGCTACCTTAAAAAGGCCGCTTGGGATGGGATGGCCGATAAGTGGCCGGACGCCTACGCGGTGCTCGAAAAGATCTCGTTCACCAACGCGCAAATCGCCGAAATGGCGCGGCTTGTGGACATCGACGAATTGGAGCCCGAGGAAGCTGCCGAAGAATGGCTGGCGGCCAACGAAGCTGTTTGGCGTCCCTGGCTGGGCAACGGGTCCTAAGCACCTAGCGCGGCGGGGTCCGCCCCCGCGGCACCCATGAAAATCCCCGGCGCGGCAGCCGCGCCGCGCCGGGGGACCAAAGGGCGGTCGCCCAAAACACAGGCGCAAGGGGCCATGCTATGGCAGAGCAACCGGTCGTTTCGGCCAAAGGTGTCTGGAAGCTCTTTGGGGCCGACCCGCAGCGCTACCTGGCCACCATGCCCGCCGACCACAGCTACGAGGCAATCCAAGCTGACGGCTACATTGCTGGCGTAAAGGACGTCAGCCTAGACGTGGGCCGCGGTGAGATGCTGGTGATCATGGGCCTGTCCGGGTCTGGTAAATCGACGCTCGTCCGGTGTTTTTCCCGGCTCCACGACATCACCGGCGGCACGGTTGAAATCGACGGCCAGGACCTGGCGTCGCTCAGCGACCGGGACCTCATTGACCTGCGGCGCTCCAAGATGGGGATGGTGTTCCAGTCCTTTGGGCTTTTGCCGCACCGGACGGTGCTCGACAATGTGGCGTTCCCGCTCGAGATGCGCGGCCAAGATCGACACACCCGGCGCGACCGCGCGCTTGAGGTCATCCGACTGGTTGGGCTTGACGGGCGGGAAGACTACTTCCCGCGCGAATTGTCGGGCGGCCAACAACAGCGCGTGGGCATCGCCCGCAGTTTAGCGATTGAGCCAGACATCTGGTTCCTCGACGAGCCGTTCTCGGCGCTCGATCCGCTGATCCGGCGCGAAATGCAGGACGAATTCCTCCGGCTCCAGGGGATGCTGGGCAAGACAATCGTTTTCATTACCCATGATTTCGACGAAGCCCTGCGCCTGGCTGACCGCATTGCCATCATGAAAAATGGCGCGGTAGAGCAATGCGACACCCCCGACCGCATCGTGCTGGAGCCGGCCACAGAATACGTCGCCAAGTTCACCGAAAATGTCGACAAGGCCCGTGTCGTGCACGCCAGCGTGCTAGCCAAGCCGGTGAACGGTCACGCACCAGAAGGCCCGGCGCTCGACGGGGCGTCCACGCTCCAAGAACTGGCGCGCCAACTCGTTGAAGACCGCCGTGACGCGCTCCCGGTGGCGGACGCCACCGGACGCGTGACCGGGATTATGGCCCGTCAGGACGCGCTCGATATCTTATTGGGTGCACGGGGCTGATGGCGGTTCTGAGCACAGACTCCCCCGCAGATACCCCGGGCGACGACCCAGCTGGCGCGGGCCTGCGCCGCTTGCGCGCGGTTTGGGGGCTTTTGATCCTAGCGCTTGCAATGACAGGGTTGAAAGCGCTTGGGCTCCTACCGGCCTGGCTCGACCGGCTGCCTGAATGGCATGAGACCTGGGCCGCCGGGCTCGACGCGGCGTTTTCCTGGGTGCAAAACGACTTGGGCTTGATCCACGTCACGCGCGAGATCGCCTCTTGACTCGGCTTCTTGATCGATGCCGCCGCAAACGTCCTTTACGGCAAAGCCCGCTGGCCCCGGCTTGAGGCGCTGCCCTGGTCGGCGGTGGCTGCCGGCATGACCGTGCTTGCCTGGTACCTTGGCGGTTGGAAGCTGGCGCTCTTAACCCTGGTAACCTGCCTTTGGACAGCACTTATGCGGCAATGGGAACTGACAATGCAGACCATGTCGGTGATCATCGTAGCTGCGCCTATTGCTTTTATGGTTGGGCTTGGGCTGGGTATTTGGGCCTGGCGTTCGAAAAGGGTAGAGCGGGCGATCCGGCCGATTCTTGCTGTGCTTCAGACACTTCCCTTTCTAAGCTACCTGCTGCCCGCCGTGATTTTCTTCAAGGTCGGGCCTACGGCAGCGTCGGTGGCCACCATCGTCTACGCGCTGCCGCCGATGATCCTAATGACTACGGTCGGTCTAAAGAAGGTCCCGCACGAGGTGGTCGAGGCCGGGCTGATGTCGGGCTGCACCCGCTGGCAGATGCTGCGGTCGGTCTATCTGCCCACGGCGCGCAATGATATCCTAGTGGGGCTTAATCAGGTCATCATGCTTTGCCTGGCCATGGTGGTGCTGACCGCTTTTATCGGTATGCCCGGGCTTGGCGCGCAGCTCTTGCGGATGATGAATAGCTTTAAGTTGGGCGCTTGTCTGGAGATTGGCGTGACGATTGTGCTTTTGGCTGTGGTTCTAGACCGGCTGTCAAAAGCCTGGGTTGTCATGCAACCCCAGCACTACGAAAAAGGCACGCCCTGGTGGGTGCGCCACCGGTTCTTGATCATCGGCTTGGCGGCGTTTGCGGCGTTTTTTGTGCTTAGCCGCTATGTGCCGATCCTGGCCGAAGTCACCCGCCGCCAGTCGCTGTCGCAAAGCCGCGAACTCAACGCGGCGATCAAGGCGTTCCTTGATATTGACGCGGTGGAGGCGGTGACCGGCGTGATCCGCTATGTCTTTAACGTCTGGGTGCTGATCCCGTCCGAAAAGGCGCTTTTGTTTGTGCCGACGTTTGCGCTGATCGCTGTAGTGACCGCCTTCGCCTGGGCTCTGGGCGGGCGGCGCCCGGCGATCCTGGCGGCGGCGTTTTTCGGTCTGGTCGCGGTATTGGGCTGGTGGGACCGCGCGATGCTCACGCTTCACTCCACGGTGACGGCGACGGTGCTTGCCATGGCCATCGGGATGCCCCTGGCGGTCCGCGCGGCGCGCAGTGAACGGGGTGCGCGCCGGGCGATCTTTTGGTGCGACACATTCCAGACCTTTCCGAGCTTCGTTTACCTTCTGCCTGCGATCATGCTTTTCGGGATCACCCCGGTGACGGTGATCTTGTCGATCCTGATCTACACCATGGTTCCCGTGGTCCGGTACACCGTTGAGGGCCTGCGCGGCGTGCCTCCCGAACTGACCGAAGCCGCCGACATGGCCGGCGCCACCCGGCGCCAGAAGCTTTGGAACGTGCAATTGCCCCTGGCGATGCCCACCATCGCAGTGGGGCTTAACCAGGCGCTGATGTTCAGCTTCTTCATGGTCATTATCGCCGCCTACATCGGCACCCGCGACCTGGGCCAGGAGATGCAGCGCACCATGGCGGGAACCCACCTGGGCAAGAACTTTACCCTTGGCTTTTCGGTGGTGCTCATGGCGCTGAGCTTTGACATCGCCATAAACGCCTGGGCGGAACGACGCCGCAAGATGCTTGGTCTTAGCTGATGGGGTTTATCGAGCACCCCTGGGAACGCGCCGGGGTGATCACCCCGGGGCTGCCAATCCTACCGCCCGGGGTCGAACGCCACCCGGTGCCCGGCGGCGGGTCGCGGGCGGTGCGCGTCTACCGAGGCGACGGGATCAGCGTGGTGGACCGCGAAGGATTGCAACCGGGCGAGTTGGTTCTTTTTGCCCCCGACGGCACCGCTAAGGCAGGCTATCTGGGGGCATCGGGCCGCGCGAAAGGGCCCGTAGGGACCATCGCCACCCTGGCCAAGGGTAGTCCTTCGGGCGCCCGGGTGCTTCGCGCGCTGGACAAGGCAGGGTTCGACCTTGGCCGGGCTGAGGCGGTGCGCCTCTTCGATGAGGGCTCCCACCCCGGGGACAGCGAAACCTTCACCGCCGAATGCGACGGGCTTTTGATTTGTGCCGCCCCGGGCGGGCCCATGGCACCTGATGCCCAGGACGCCCCGACGGAACTGGCTTTATACATCCGGCGGGTCGACCCTGACGCCGCCAAGGCCCAGATCACAGCGCCAGAGCCCCTGGCCGACCCGCTCCAGGACCTTAATATCCAGCCGGGCGAGGCCCGCGCCTACGAGGTTAAGGCGGGCGAGTTCATCCAGATCCTTGACGTCAAAGGGCGCGAGTGCTCGGATTTCCAGGCGTTTTCCCTGCGCGCCCTCGACCGCGGCCTGGAACGGGAAATTGACCCCACCACCACGCGGTCGCTCATGGGATCGCTTTACCCGGCGCCGGGGATATTCTCCAAATACTGGTCGACCGACCAGGAGGCGCTTGTGGAGATCGTCCAGGACACCTGCGGGCGCCACGACACCTTCGGGCTTGCTTGCACCGCGCGCTACTACGACGATCTGGGCTACCCGGGGCATGTGAACTGCTCGGACAATATGAACGCAGATCTGGCGCGGTTCGGGGTGCGTCCCCGGGGCGGCTGGCCGGCGATCAACTTCTTTTTCAACACCATGCTCGACGACACCAACGCGCTGACCATGGACGATCCCTGGTCGCGCCCGGGCGACTATGTGCTGTTGCGCGCGCTGACCGACCTGGTGTGCATATCGACCGCGTGCCCCTGCGACATCGACCCGGCCAACGGCTGGGACCCGACGGATATCCAGGTGCGCACCTACGGGGCCGCGGAAGATTTCAAGCGGTCCATCGGCTACAGAAAATCGGCGGAGGCGGATGTGGAACCCACCAAAGAAACGGCCTTTCACAGCTGCTTTGCCCGCCACACGCGCGACTTTGTGGAATATAACGGCTATTGGCTGCCCAATACCTTCACGAACCACGGCACGCTTGCCGAATACTGGGCCGTGCGCGAAACCGCCGCCGTTATGGATCTGTCACCCTTGCGCAAATACGAGGTCACAGGCCCCGACGCCGAAGCCTTGATGCAGCTTTGTGTGACGCGAAACGTCAAGAAGCTGTCGGTGGGTCAGGTCAGCTATACCGCCATGTGCTATGACCACGGGGGCATGATCGACGACGGCACGATCTACCGCCTGGGCGACACCAATTTCCGTTGGATCGGCGGCAACGACACCAGCGGCGCCTGGCTGCGCCAGCGGGCAAAAGAACGCGGGCTCAACGCCTGGGTGCGCAATTCGACCGATCAGCTCCATAATATCGCGGTCCAGGGCCGGCTGAGCCGGGACATCCTGGCCCAGATCTTTTGGACCCCGCCCACGCAGCCCACGATCGAGGAACTGGCGTGGTTCCGCCTAACAATTGCGCGGGTGGGCGACTACACCGGGACCCCAGTGGTGATATCCCGGACGGGGTATTCTGGCGAACTGGGCTACGAGATTTTCTGCCACCCGAAACACGCCAGCGAGGTCTTCGACCGGGTCTGGGAGGTGGGCGCGCCGCTGGGCATGAAGCCGCTCGGGCTTGCCGCGCTAGACATGATGCGCATCGAAGCGGGGCTGATTTTTGCCGGCAGCGAATTCGACGACCAGACCGACCCTTTTGAAGCGGGTATCGGCTTTACGGTGCCGCTGAAGTCGAAGAACGACGACTTCATCGGACGCGCCGCCCTGGAAGAGCGCAAGGCCCACCCGCATCGCAAGCTGGTGGGCTTTGAGGTCGAAAGCGGCGTGGTGCCCAGCCCGGGCGACTGCGTGCGCCACGGCCGCGCCCAGGTGGGCGAGATCACATCGGCGGTGAAATCCCCGTTTCTGGGCAAGGTGATCGCTTTGGGCCGGGTGGCCGCGACCCACGCCGAACCGGGCACGGTGCTTGAAATAGGCCAGCTTGACGGGCTGCAAAAGCGCCTGCGCGCCCGTGTGGTGCCGTTTCCCCATTTCGACCCCGCGAAGGACCGCGTCAAAGGCCACTACGCCTAAGTTTCTAACGATGCGCGCTGAATTCATGGCATTGAAGTGTTTGTCATCCGTCCAAGCAAAGGCTGGGCTGTCGAACGCGAATTTCGGACGAACCGATCATTGGAATGGTCAAAGAGTAGGGGGCAGAAGCTAAGGCGCAGGAGGTGTGCCGGAAGTTTGGGACCAGCGACGCAACCCTTTAAAAATAAAACGCGCGGTTCGGCGGGATAAATGTCTCGGACGCAAAGAACCTTCGAGCCTTGGAGGACGAAAACAGTCGGCTAAAGCGGATGCTGGCAGATGCGACGCGCGACAATGTCGCTTTAAAGGACCTCTCGCCTGATGTGACGCGCAGAGCGGTTGTCGATGTTATTGATCGGCACGGCCTCAGCGAGCGTCGTGCGGGCGCGTTGGCGGCGTCGCACAGGTTGTCTTCCAGTATCAAAAGCAGAAGGCTGACGATGTCGCTCCCGGCAAACGGTTGCGCGCGTAGGCCAACGCGCGACAGCGGTGTGGCGGTTGTCGCCTGGGCATCTTCCTTCGCCGCGAAGGCATCGACGTGAGCCATAAAAGCCTGTTCCACCTGTTCCGCGAAGCACGGTTAACAGTCCGCAAACGGGGCAGGTCGCTCCAACCGGGTGCACCAAGCGGCTACGTTCCGCTCAACTGGCCTCGCAGGCGCTTCGCAAGGGCT
>JBCCMR010000125.1:0-8942 GCA_039026255.1 Pseudomonadota bacterium | reverse complement strand
CCAGAAGCCATGGAAATGCTCCACGACATGGCCGCCAGCGTGCGCGAAAGCGGCGCAGACCTGGCGCTGGGCTTTGACGGGGACGGCGACCGCTGCGGCGTCGTCGACAACGAAGGCGAAGAGATTTTTGCCGACAAGGTAGGCGTGATCATGGCCCGCGACCTCTCCAAGCTCTATCCGGGATCGACCTTCGTGGCCGATGTCAAATCCACTGGACTTTTTGCCGGGGACCCGGTGCTGCGCGAACGGGGCGCCAAGGCGGACTACTGGAAGACCGGCCACAGCCACATGAAACGGCGCGTTCACGAATTGGGCGCGCTCGCCGGGTTCGAAAAATCGGGCCACTACTTCCTAGCGGGCGACATTGGCCGCGGCTATGACTGCGGCATGCGTGTGGCCGTGGAGCTTTGCAAGCTTCTGGACCGCAACCCCGACAAGTCCATGGCTGACTTGCGTCAGGACCTGCCCACAACCTACGCCACCCCGACCATGTCGCCCCACTGCCCGGACACCGAAAAATACGGCACCCTGGCCCGGCTAGTAGAGAAGCTACGCGCCCGCCACGCCGAAGGCGGCACCCTGGGCGGGCGCCTGATCAGCGACGTGATCACCGTAAACGGTGCGCGGGTGATGCTTGATAACGGGGCCTGGGGGCTGGTGCGGGCGTCGTCAAACACGCCCAACCTGGTGGTGGTCTGCGAAAGCCCGGAAAGCGACGCCGAAATGCGCGCGATCTTCGCCGATCTCGACGCCGTTATCCGCACGGAGCCCGGCGTGGGCGCCTACGACCAAACCATCTGAGCTTTTTCGCGCCCTAGGCTGCGTCAATCACATGGGCAAAGCTGCCCGCGTGGGGCCCCGTGCGCAGCCCGGCATCCGCCAGAGCGTCCCCGGCCCCGTCGCGCACCCGAAAAAGCGCCGCGCCGTCCGCCCGGGTGGTCGTGGCATAGTGAAATTCGTGCCCCAGAAGCGGTTGCGCAAAGGGACCGCCCAGGGGCTTTAGCTGGCGGTAGCCCAGCGACAACTTGCGCTGAGCAAATGACGTCTCAAGCCCCAGAAGCCCCGCCATCGCGTGCCGCGCGCCACCGGCGTCTGTCAGCCCGGCCCCCATCACCATGTATCCCCCGCATTCCCCGTAGACCGCCCGCGCGGCCCGCAGGCCCGCCAGAAAGCGGGCGTTGGCGGCCAGGCGCCCGGCATAAAGCTCTGGGTAGCCGCCAGGCAGGATCGTCAGGTCCGCGCCGGGGTCCGGCGGGTCATCCGCCAGGGGCGAAAACGGCACGATCTCGGCCCCCTGGGCGCGCCATTCGGCCAGGTGGTGCGGATAAGCAAAGGCAAAGGCCGCGTCCCGGGCTACAGCGATCCGCTGGGCGGGCGGCGGCAGCCGCCGCGCCGGGCCTTCGGGGGCCGCAATCGGTGCCGCAAGCGCCAAAAGCGCGTCCAGGTCCACCGCATCGCCCAGCGCCCGCCCGGCCCGATCCAGAAACCCCGACAGGTCCGGGTGTTCTTCAGCCTGCACCCACCCCAGATGCCGGGACGGCAGCGCCAATTCCGCGTCCCGGAGCAGCGCACCCAGGACCGGCAGGTCCAGGACCGCGCGCAGCATCGCCTCGTGGCGGGGCGACCCGACCCGGTTCAGGATCACCCCGGCCAAGGTCACCCCCGGGTCATGGGCGGCAAATCCCGCCACCAGCGCCGCCACCGACTGCGCCTGTCGCGCCACGTCGACGACCAGCACCACCGGCAACCCCAGCGCCTTGGCCACATCAGCCGTTGAGCCACGCCCATGCGGCGGTGCCCCGTCGAAAAGCCCCATGGCCCCCTCGACCAAAAGCACCCCCGACCCCGCCGCCAGGGTTCGTAGCCGGTCGCGCCCCATGGCAAAGGCGTCAAGCGTGGCGCATGGCACGCCGCTTGCGGCGCTGTGGAAGCGGGGATCGATGTAGTCGGGGCCCGACTTGGCGCCGCGCACGGGCACGCCACGGGCGCGTAAAGCGGCCAGAAGACCCAAGGTGACGGTGGTTTTGCCGCTTCCCGACGCCGGCGCCGCCAGGACCAGCCCGCGCCCTACGTTGGGCGGCGTCACGATGCCTCGGCTGGGCGTCCGCGTCCCAAAGGATCGGCGTCGCGCGGCGGCGTCCCGGCGGCCTGAGCCATCCAGTCAAGCGCCTGGCGCATCAGCACCGCACGGCCAACGCAGATGATGGACGGCGGCTCCATGCCGTGGGTCTCGATATCCTGGGCCAGGGTGGCGAGCGTGGTCTCAAGCACCGTTTGGCCCGGCGTTGTGGCCTGGCTTACGACAGCCACAGGCTCTGCCCCTGGGCGCCCGGCAGCCATAAGCGCTTGGGCAATTTGGGCTGCATGTTTCATGCCCATGTAGATCACAATCACTTGGCTCCCCGCGGCGATTGCCGCCCAGTCAAGCGACCCGGTCGCCGCCCCACTACGGTCGTGGCCCGTAACAAAAGTCACCGCCTGGTTAACATCGCGGTGGGTGACCGGGATGCCCGCATACGCCAGCCCGCCGATCCCGGCGCTGACGCCGGGGATAATGCGGATGGGCACCTGATGCTGCACAAGAGTTTGCGCTTCTTCCCCGCCGCGGCCAAAGACAAAGGGGTCGCCGCCTTTCAAGCGCAAGACCCGGCGCCCCGCGCGGGCGAGTTCCACCAGCCGCAGCGAGATATCGCGCTGTTTGGAAGACGGCTTGCCGCCCCGCTTGCCCGCGTATTCGAGCGCCGCTTCCGGAGCCGCCCAGTCCAGTATACGCTTATCGACCAGCGCGTCGTAGACGATCACCTCAGCCTGGCGCAGGGCATTGAGAGCATGCAACGTCATAAGTCCCGGGTCGCCGGGCCCCGCCCCGCAGAGCCAGACCCACCCGGGCCGCATGACCGGCCAGTCGCCGGAGGGCAGAGTCGCAATGTCCATGGCCCCTTATGCCACCGGCCCTGGGACGGCAAAACACCAAAGACGGCGGCGCCCGTGCGTTCTGCGACAGGTCCCCGCAATGCGGGGGACCTTGGCAACAGGCGCCGCGCGCGCGCCGCAATTCGGCCCAAATGACCGGATATTCCCCGCAGGCGAGCAGTAGGGGCACGACAGATGCCGTATCTTTTTGTCTACAGCGCCGACGATTTCGTCGGCGGCCTGCCGAACGAATCCGGGGCCATGGCCGCCGGCACACCCACCTTTACGCTGACGCTCAAGGCCGGGGCCACGCCGACGCTGATCGAGGTTTTGGACAATGACGCCGTCTTCGACGAGGTTGACGGCGACCAGATGCTTGCGAGTGCGGTGACCATCGACGGCACCCCATACGCCGCCAACACCACCATCAACAGCGCCTATGACCTGATCAACACCGGCTCGGGCCATAAGGTGACGTCGCTCCATTTCGGGGGAGATGGCTATCAGCAGGGGGCGGTAGACGGGCTTGTGTCCACGGTCGATATGGTTCCCGGCACCGCTTATACGTTCAACAGCGAGCGGACCTCGCACCAGAAAAACAACGCCTACCAGGACTTTTTTGCCTGTTTCGCCGCGGGGACGGCGATCACCACACCCGACGGCGCACGCCCGGTGGAAACGCTAGCGCCAGGCGACATGGTCACCACCTCCGAAGGCCCGGCCGAGGTGCGGCTTTGCCCGTCGCGTTACCTTACCCGAGCGGAGTTGTTGGCCCTACCCCGGCTTTGGCCCATGCGCATACGGGCGGGCGCGCTGGGCCGCGGCCTACCCCTACGTGATCTATGGGTGTCGCCTCAGCACCGGATGCTGGTGCGATCCCCGATTGCGCGGCGCATGTTCGACGGCGCAGAGGTGTTGGTTGCGGCCACGCGGCTTGGCGCGCTGCCGGGGGTCTGCACCGACCGCAGCGTGGCTGGTATCACCTACCACCACCTGATCCTGGACCGTCACGCGGTGATCTACGCAGAAGGCGCCCCTACCGAGAGCTTTTTGTGCGCCCAAGGATCGATGCGCGCCCTGGGCCCCAAGGCGCGCGCCGAACTTCACCTGCTTTTTCCTGATTTTGTGCCCCACACCGCCGAGCCTGCGCGCCTTGTGCCCGCGGGCGGGCGCCAAAAGCAGCTGATGGCGCGCCACCTACGCACGGCCAAACCGCCTTTGATGACGCTTTGATCCCACGATCACAGCTGGACTTGAGCGCGGCCTCAAGCGGGGGAGCCCACCAACCGCATTGAAAATCCCCTTGCAGCGGCGCGCGCCCGGCGCGCAAATGCCCCCCATGACGCGAAAACCCCCCGGTGATCTGCGCCGTGGCTGGACCACAGGCGCCTGCGCCACGGCCGCTGTGAAGGCCGGGCTCGACTGTCTCTGGGGGGGTGGCTTTGCCCGTGAGGTGACCATCACGCTGCCGCGGGGCGAAACGCCGGTCTTCCCCCTGGCGCATACCGACCGGGGGCCGGGTTGGGCCGAGGTTGGTATTACCAAGGACGCCGGCGACGACCCGGACGTCACCCACGGGGCGCTGATTGTGGCCCGCGTGGTCCCGGGCGGCCAGGGTGTGCGCTTTCGCGCGGGAGACGGTGTCGGGCGCATCACCAAGCCCGGACTGCCCATTCCACCCGGAGAGCCCGCTATCAACCCGGTGCCGCGCCAGATGATGGCAGCCCAGGTCACCGCCGCAGCCGCCCGCCACGGTCAAAGCCCGGACGTGGAGATCACGGTCAGCGTGCCCGGCGGCGCCGAGATCGCCCGCCGCACCTGGAACCCGCGCCTGGGCATCGAAGGCGGGCTTTCGATCCTGGGCACGACAGGCGTCGTGCGCCCGTTTTCCTGCGCCGCTTGGATCGCGTCCATTCACCGAGGCATCGACGTGGCCCGTGCCGCGGGGCTGCCCCACGTGGCGGGCTGCACGGGCGCCACGTCCGAAAAGGTTGTGCAGGCGCGCTTCGGGCTGCCAGATCACGCGATGCTCGACATGGGCGACTTTGCCGGGGGCCTTCTGAAATACCTGCGCACCCACCCGGTGGCGCGGATTACAATCGGCGGCGGCATTGGCAAGATGACCAAGCTTGCCCAAGGGGCGGGCGATCTGCATTCCAGTCGGACCCAAGTCGATTTTGAGGCCTTGGCCAAATTAACCGGGCGTGAGGCCGTTGCGGGGGCCAACACCGCGCTCGAGGCTTACCAGATCGCCGGGCCACCCATGGCCAGGGCCGTGGCCGACCGGGCCCGGGGCGCGGCCCAGGCCATGCTGGGATCGGCCCCTGTGGCTGTGGACACGGTTGTGATCGACCGCGCGGGCACGGTCCTGGCCGCCGCGCGATGACGGTTCTTCTGCTTGCCGGAACGGGGGAAGCGCGAGGCCTGGCGCCGCGCCTGGCTGGGCGCGCTATTGCTTCGCTTGCCGGGGCCACGCGGACGCCGGCGGACCTGGAGCTGCCGACGCGGGTGGGCGGCTTTGGCGGCGTGGCCGGGCTGTGTGCCTACATCGCTGAGACGGGGATCACGCGGATCATCGACGCCACGCACCCCTTTGCGGCCCAGATGACCGACCACGCGGCCCAGGCCGCGCGGGCCACCGGCACACCGCTTCTGATCCTGCGCCGCCCGGGCTGGCGCGCGGGGCCGGGGGACCGCTGGCATTGGGTGGACGACCTGGGCCGGGTGGGCGCGCTCACAGGCCCCGACGCGACGCTTTTTCTGGCCACCGGACGCCAGAGCCTGGCCGCGTTCAGCGCGCTGCCGAACCAGCTCTGGTGCCGGGTCATCGACCCACCCGGGGGCCCTTTCCCGGGCCGCGGTGGTTGGATAGAGGGCCGACCGCCCTTTTCAGTCGCCGATGAAATCGCGCTCTTCCAGCGGCTTGGCATCGACTGGCTTGTCACCAAAAACTCTGGCGGGGAGGCGCCAGTGTCAAAGCTTGTCGCCGCCCGGGACCTGGGGCTACCCGTGGTTATCCAGCGCCGCCCGCCCCTGCCCCCGGGCATTACCCGGGTGCGCACCCCCGAGGAGGCGTTGGCATGGCTCGACCCGGCGTGAGCGAAACCCAGGCCGATCTGGACCGCGCGGCCCAGGCACTAGCTGCCCAGGCGCCGGAGCTTCGTGCGCTGATCGCCGAGCTTTCGCCCCTGCCCCTGCGCCGCAACGGCGGGGGCTTTGCGGCGCTTTTGTCGGCAATCGTGGGCCAGCAGGTATCCACCGCATCGGCCCGGGCGATTTGGGCGCGGCTCCACACCGGTGGCCTAACGACCGAGGCAGCCGTGGCAAAGGCCGACGAAACCACGCTCCGCGGCTATGGGCTCAGCCGCCCAAAGGCGCGCTATGCCCAGGCGCTGGCCTGCGCCGGGGTGGACTGGGCCGCACTGCAGTCCCTTCCGAATAGCGAAGTCTTGGCAAGGCTGACTGCGGTGCCCGGGGTAGGGCCGTGGACCGCCCAGATCTATCTCTTGCAATCGCTGGGCCGGGCGGACGTCTTCCCGGACGCCGATCTGGCGCTCCAAGAGGCCGCACGCCGGGCGCTTGATCTTGCTGATCGGCCAAAAGCAGCGGAAATGGCACGCATTGCTCAGGCCTGGTCACCCTACCGGGCAGTGGCGGCCCGGGCGCTTTGGGCCTATTACAGGGCCGAAACCGGCCGCGAAGGAGCCAGCCCATGACACTCAACGCCCACCGCCGCGGCACAGATGCGGGAAGCGCCCGCCAGATGGTGGTTTTTGTCCACGGCTACGGCGCCGACGGCAACGATCTGATATCGCTCGCCGATCCCCTGGCCGAACATATGCCCGGAACGGTTTTTTACGCCCCTGACGCGCCGAACCGCTGCCAAATGAACCCGATGGGCTTTGAGTGGTTTCCGATCCCCTGGCTCGACAATAGCACCGAAGAGGCGGCGATGGCGGGGCTCGCGTCTTCGGCCACGATGCTCGACACCTGGCTTACCGATACGCTGGCGGCAGAAGGGCTGACCCCGGATCGTCTGGCGCTCGTGGGGTTTTCCCAGGGAACGATGATGAGCCTCCATGTCGCCCCGCGCAGGGACACACCCATCGCCGCGATCACCGGCTTTTCAGGGCGGCTTTTGACGCCTGAGCGTTTGGGCGATGTGACCTCAAAACCGCCTGTGCTCCTGGTGCACGGGGACATGGACGACATGGTCCCGCCCAAACACATGCCCGAAGCCGCCGAAGCGCTGTCGAAGGCGGGGTTTGAGGTCTACACCCACGTTTCCAAAGGCACCGGCCACGGGATCGCACCTGACGGACTGTCGCTTTGCCTGTCATTCATGCTCGACAAACTGGGCATCGCCGTGCCCGAGGGATCTTAACCGCGCCAAAAATTGGCGGTGAAAAGCACAAAAACCGCCATCAGTTCGAGCCGTCCTACCAACATCCCGGCGATCAAAAGCCACTTTGCAGTGTCGTTGATATCCTCAAAGTTGCCGGACGGACCAATTTCCGGGCCAAGACCCGGACCCACGTTCGCAAGAACCGTGGCCGCGCCAGAAATCGCCGTGATTGGGTCAAGCCCGGTCATCCCAAGCGCCACCGCCAACACCGCAAGCGACAGAAAAAAGAGCATAAAGAACGCCATCACCGACGAAATCACATCGTCTGCCACCGTGCGGCCCATGAAGCGCGGCGTGAAGACCCCGTTTGGGCTGTGAATGCGCCGGATCTGCGCGGCAAGCGTTGAAAAGAGGATCTGGTAGCGGAAAATCTTAACCGAACAGGACGTGGACCCGGCGCAGCCGCCTACAAGCCCGATCAGAAAAAACACCACCACCGGGAAAGGCCCCCAAAGCTGATAGTCGGTGGACGCGTAGCCGGTGCCTGTCATGATCGAAACGATGTTGAATGCCGCCTCGCGAAAGGCCCGTTCGCCGCCTATGCTGGATTGCCAAATGCGGTAAACCACCATGGCCGCGACCACCGCCAAAAGGGTGCCAAAAAACGCGCGGATCTGGCTGTCGTCGAAAAGCGGGCGGGCAGACCCGTCGATGAGCTGCACATACCGTACGTAGGGTAACGCCGAGCATAGCATGAAAAACGTGCAAACGTATTCGGGTAGACCCTTGAAGGCCGCAAAGCTGGCGTCGCTGTCGGAAAAACCCCCGGTGGACATGGTTGTGAGCGCGTGAAAGGCCGCGCGGTAGGTGTCCATGCCAACCAGGCGGTACGACACAAAGCACACAAAAGTCAGGATGATGTAGATGACCGAAATGCGGCTGGCGATTTCAGCGGCCCGGGGAAGCACCTTGCCGAAGGTGTCGAACGCCTCGGAGCGGAAAAACTGCATCCCGCCCACGCGCATCACCGGCAGGAATGCCATGGCCACCACGACGATCCCGATCCCGCCGAACCACTGGGACATCGCCCGCCAGAGGTTGAGCCCCCGGGGCAGGTTTTCGAGCCCAGAAAACGCCGTTGCGCCGGTGGTGGTGAAGCCGGACATGGCCTCGAAATAGGCGTCGACCGGGCGCGCCCCGGTGGCGCCCAGTATAAAGGGCAGCGCGCCAAAAATCGGCAGGATCACCCAGACCCCTGTGGTCAGAAAAAAGGTCTGCTGGATGGTCAGCCCGGAGGTGGCGGAATTGGCTGTGGCCAGGGCCAGGGAGGCACCGCAGACCATGGTCAGTACTGCCGAGAGCGCAAAAACCGACCCGTGGCCGTTGCCGTCATAGAGGTCGATCAGCATCGGCACGCCCATCGCCCCCCCGAGCGCCGCAACGAGGAGCCCGATCACGTAGACGGCGGGGCGCAGGTCAAACATGGGCGGAGGGTTGGCCCCGCGCCGCCCCCCTGTCAAGGCAGCCGCGGCGCCGGGAAAAGCCGGGGTCGCGTCCCTAGCATGGAACGCGGCCCCGTGTGCTTGTGCCTGACCAGCGCGCCAGGGCGGGCTACTATGGCTCAGCCCCTATAGATCAGCCCTTATGGATCAGCGTCTCGAACAGCCGCGGGTCGATGCTGGTG
>JBCCMR010000124.1:0-8996 GCA_039026255.1 Pseudomonadota bacterium | reverse complement strand
CTCCGCTTCCGCCTTGTCGATCTTGGTGGCGTAGGTCACGCCGTGATCGGGTTGGGGCGTAGGCTCTTGGGTTGTGATGCCTGGCAGAGTTTGCACCAAAAGCTGTGCACCCATCTGGGCCAAACGGTCATGCAAGGTGCCGGTTGTGTCCGCTGCGCCAATAGGCGTGCGCGCCATCGCGTAGACAGGTCCGGTGTCAAGTCCGGTCGCCATGCGCATAATGGCGACGCCGCTTTCGCTATCGCCCGCCATAATCGCCCTTTGGATCGGCGCCGCCCCACGCCAGCGCGGCAGGATTGAACCGTGGATGTTCACACACCCGAACCGGGGTGCATCAAGGATCCCGTCGGGTAGGAGCAAACCGTAAGCCACCACAACCGCCAAATCCGCCCGAAGCGCCGCGAAGGCTGCTTGCGTATGGGCGTCGCGCAACGTCTCTGGGTGGCGCACGTTGAGCCCGGCCTCTGTGGCGGCTTGGGCCACCGGCGACGGGCGCGGCCGCTTGCCCCGGCCCGCCGGGCGCGGCGGCTGGGTGTAGACCGCCGCCACGTGATGCCCCGCGCCCAGCAGCGCGCGCAAAGCAGGCACGGCAAAATCCGGCGTCCCCATGAAGATCACCCTCATGCCCGTGCCCGTTTCTTAGCTTTTGCCAGGATCATCCGACGTTTGAGCGGCGAAAGATTGTCAAAAAACATGCGCCCGTTCAGATGGTCGATCTGGTGTTGCACCGAGGTGGCCCAGACACCTACGAGGTCGCGCCGGGCGATTGTGCCGGTTTCATCGAGGTACCGCACCGACACGCCCCGGGGCCGCGCCAGGGTGGCGCTGACGCCGGGCAGGTTGGGCGACGCTTCTTCGTGGTCGCGGGTCTTGAGACTGGCGTCGATAATTTCTGGGTTAGCCATGCGCAGGGGCGCCTTGCCGTCGCCTGCCCCATCCACCACGCACACCCGCAGTATCACCCCGATCTGTGGCGCAGCAAGCCCCACCCCTGGCATGGCATACATCGTGTCAAGCATATCGTCCCAGAGGGTGCGCAGGTCGTCGTCCACGCTGGCCACCGGGTCAGCCGCCGTGCGCAGGCGTTTGTCGGGCCAGGGGATAATCCGGCGCAGCGCCATGGCCTAACCGCGGGCCCGTTCTTTTTTCAGTTTCATCATTTTCCGGGTGATCATCTGGCGTTTGAGCGCGCTCAGATAGTCGATGAAGAGTTTCCCATCCAGGTGGTCAATTTCGTGCTGGGCGCAGGTCGACCAGAGCCCGTCAAAGGTCCGCTCGTGCTCCGTCCCCGTTTCATCCAAAAACTGAACGGTGCATTGGGCCGGGCGGGTGACGTCTTCGTACATGTCCGGCAGGCTCAGGCAGCCTTCGTTGTAGGTGGTCTTTTCTTCGCTCATCCAGACAATGTGCGGGTTTATTAGCACCAGCGGTTTAGGCTCTTCCTCTTTAGCGGTGCAATCCATGACAAACATGCGGCTCAGCACGCCCACCTGGGGTGCAGCAAGCCCCACACCCGGCGCGTCATACATGGTTTCTAGCATATCGCGCGCCAGCTTTGCGGTGTCCGCATCCACCGCATCAAAAGGCGTGCAGACCTTCTTTAGGGTCGGGTCAGGATGGATCAGGATATCGCGCAGGGCCATGGCACGCGCTTTAGCGTCCCGGGGCTGCGACCGCAATTCCCCTTGCCCTGTCAGGCGGGTAAGGTAGGCCAAAGTCGTACCCGAAGGAAAGGACACCCCATGAGCTTCGACACTGTCATCGACCGCCGCGGTACCGGCTGCGCCAAATGGGACGCTATGGAAAAGCTCTATGGTGTACCGGCCGATGACGGGCTGTCCATGTGGGTCGCAGATATGGACTTTCCCGCGGCCGACTTCATCCTCGACGCGGGGCGCGGGCTGATTGATCACGGCGTTCTGGGTTACCAGTCTGACCAGTCAGCTTACCTGAACAGCATCGTCTGGTGGATGGAAAACCGCCACGGCTGGAGCGTCAAACCCGAGGAGATTTTTACAACGGTGGGGCTCGTTAACGCGGTGGGGCTTTGCCTGCAGACCTACACCTTACCGGGCGATGAAATTGTGCTGTTTACACCAGTCTACCACGCCTTCGCCAAGGTCATCAAAGCCGCCGGTCGCCAGGTGAAAGAGTGCCTTTTGGTGCGCGACGACGCGGGCAGCTATCATATGGATTTTGATGCCTATGACGGTCAGATGACCGGGGCCGAAAAAATGGCGATCTTTTGTTCGCCCCACAACCCTGGCGGCCGCATTTGGACGGTAGACGAACAAAAGGCGCTCGCTGCCTTTGCCGCGCGCCATAACCTGATTGTTCTTTCCGACGAAATTCATCACGACTTGGTCTTCTCCGGGCAAAAGCATGCGCCGTTTGCAGTCGCCGCGCCCGAGGCGCGCGACCGCACCGTCATGCTGACCGCGCCGTCGAAGACGTTTAACCTGGCGGGGAACCATGCAGGACAGGTGACGATTCAGGACCCAGCACTCCACGCTGCGTTTCAGGGGACGATTGCTGGGCTTGGTTTGTCTTCGACAGTTTTTGGCAACGCCATGACCGCCGCCGCCTACAGCCCAAAGGGTGCCGCATGGGTCGATGACCTGGTGGCATATATTGAAGGTAACGTAGCAATCTTTGAGGAAGGCGTGAACGCAGTGCCCGGCCTGCGGATGATGTCCATGCAGTCTACCTACCTGGCCTGGGTTGATTTTTCGGGGACCGGCATGGGGCGCGAAGACTTCACTCGCCGGGTCACCGAGGGGGCGCGTATCGCCCCGAATTATGGCCCCACTTTTGGCACCGGGGGCGAAACCTGGTTGCGGTTTAACCTTGGCACCCAGCGCGCCCGGGTCGAAGAAGCAACAGCCCGCCTGGCTGCGGCCTTCGCTGATCTGCAGTAGCCGCGCGGGCGTACCCCGCTCCCGAGTCAAAGGAGCCCAGCCATGACAAACCAACCGCTTGGCGGCAATGATATGCCCCGTTTTGCCGGGCCCGGCACGTTTATGCGTTTGCCCGCGGCAGCGGACGGTACGGGGCTCGACGTGGGATTTGTGGGCGTGCCGATGGATATCGGCACATCGTGGCGGTCCGGTACACGGTTCGGCCCGAAACAGATCCGCGCCGAGTCTGCTATGCTGCGGCCCTACAACATGGCCACGCGCGCTGCACCTTTCGACCGGCTGACCTGCGCGGACCTGGGTGACGTGCCTATTAACACTTTCGATCTGGCGGACACGGTGGCGCGGATAATTGCGTATTATGATACGCTTTTGGCCCACGATCTGGTGCCGATGACACTGGGCGGGGATCATACGCTGACCTACCCAGTGCTTCGCGCCATTGCCAAAAAGCACGGACCGGTGGCTCTGGTGCATGTGGATGCCCACGCCGACATCAACGACGTGATGTTTGGCGCCCGCATTGCCCATGGCACGCCGTTTCGACGCGCCTACGAGGACGGGCTCTTAATCGCTGACCGGGTGTTTCAGATTGGCCTGCGGGGGACAGGCTACGCCGCTGATGACTTTGACGAGGCCCGCAGCTGGGGCTTTACGGTCGTGCAAGCCGAAGAGCTTTGGCACAAATCACTAACTCCGCTCTCAGCACAGGTGCGCGCCGCGGTGGGAGATGCGCCTTGCTACATCAGCTTTGATATCGACAGCCTGGACCCGGCCTTTGCCCCTGGCACCGGTACGCCTGAGATCTGCGGCCTTACCCCGCCCCAGGCGGTTGAGCTCATACGAGGGCTTGTCGGATTGCGTATCGTGGGCACTGACCTGGTTGAAGTATCGCCCCCCTATGATCCAAGCGGCAACACCGCGCTTTTGGCGGCGAACGTAATTTACGAGATGCTGTGCATTCTGCCCGGCGTGCGTCCCTGAGTCCCCGCCGACCGCTGCGCTGGGCGGCTATTTGGCGGGAAACATCATATCCCGAAGCCGCGTCGCCCCGGTGGTCAACGCCCCGCGCTGGGCCAGCATTGCGTCCACGGACAGCCGTTGGGATGGCCCGTGAAAGGCCAGCGACGCCACATAGCGCCCGCCCGGATCGCAAATAGGCACGGCGAGGGCAACCATCCCGTCCATGAATTCCTCATTATCAAGCGCGTAGCCGCGTTTGGCGATTTCTTTGAGTTCCACCAGAAGCGCTTCGGCGGTGCGGTGGGTGTGGGCGGTCAACGGTTTCAAGTCGAGCCCCGCCACAAAGGCGCGTCGCTGGGCTGGGGGGAGCGATGCCATGAACGTCTTGCCCGATGCGGTGCAGTGGAAAGGTACGCTGGTGCCCACGGGCAGTTGGATGCGAAACGGCCAATCGGTATCTACCCGGTCCAGGTAATGCATGCCCGACGCCTGAGGTACGACGTAATTGACTGTCTCTTTCACGGCTGCGGCGACTTGTTCAAGGATCTGGTGGCGGGCCGTGTGGAAGCGGGTCGACTGCAAAAGACCGGCGCCAATATCCATTAGCCGTCGTGACGGCTCCAGACGTTTTCCATCTGGGGACCGCATCAAGAACCCCTCCGCTTCCAGCGTGGCACAGAGGCGGTGTGCGGTTTGCTTCGGTAGGCCGATTCGGGCGTTGATTTCCGTGGGTGTCATGGGCACCGCGGCCTGGCTCATGACCTCAAGGATCAGGAGCATCCGCAAGTTCGTTGGGATCCGCGGTTCGCCCATGCGAAAAACCTTTGCAAATTGCCGCACCCTCTGTTTACCCTGGGAACTGTGAAAAACAAGACAAAAAGTCCCATTTTTTGACTTACTCGGACCAATACGACTTCATTGTAGTGGGCGCCGGTTCAGCCGGATGCGCCGCTGCTGCCCGGTTGAGCGAAAACGGTCGCTACCGTGTGGCATTGCTTGAGGCGGGTGGCCGCGACACCAATCCCTGGATCCACATCCCGGTCGGGTATTTCCGAACTATGGGCAATCCCAAAACTGATTGGATGTATGAAACCGAATCCGATGCCGGGCTTAACGGGCGGGCGATCCCTTGGCCCCGGGGCAAGGTGCTGGGTGGGTCCTCGTCGATCAATGGGCTTTTGTATGTGCGCGGTCAGCCCCAGGACTATGACGGGTGGCGCCAGGCCGGGAATGAAGGCTGGGCCTGGGATGACGTGCTGCCTTTCTTCAAAAAATCAGAAACCTGGTATGCCCCTGAGGATGCAGAACCCCACCCGGACCGCGGCACGGACGGGCCCCTGCGGGTGTCGCCGAGCCGCCTTTCGCGAGAGGTCGTGGACCTGTGGGTGAAGGCGGGGGTGAACGCAGGTTACGCCTACAACGACGACTACAACGCCGGCGACCAAGAAGGCGTCGGCTATTTCCAGCAGACCCAGTACGGCGGTCGGCGTTGGTCGAGCGCACGCGCTTACCTTGCGCCTGCCAGGGGCCGTCAGAACCTACACATCATTACCGGCGCTCAGACCGAACGGGTGCTGATCGAGAACGGGCGCGCGACAGGTGTCCGCGCGCGGGTTGGCAAACAGATGCGCGACTTCCGTGCCGGGCGGGAGGTGGTTTTGGCGACGGGCGCTATCGGTTCGCCCCAGACGCTGATGCTATCGGGGATCGGCCCCGGCGCGACGTTGGCCAAGCTAGGCATCAAAGTGCTGGCGGATTTGCCCGGGGTGGGTCAAAACCTTCAGGACCACTTGCAGGCGCGCCCGGTCTATAAAACCACGCTTCCCACAATCAATGTGGAAACCAATTCTATCTGGAAGCAAGGCATGATCGCCCTGCAATACGCGCTTACGCGCAGTGGTCCTATGGCCATGGCAGCATCACTGGGCACTGGCTTTTTACGAACCGACGACCGGGTCGAAACCCCTGATATCCAGTTTCACATTCAGCCCTTTTCGGCGGATCGACCTGCCGACGGCCCGCACCGGTTTTCGGGCTTTACGGCAAGCGTTTTGCAATTGCGCCCCGAAAGTGCGGGCCACCTGGCGCTGCGGTCGCCCTCGATGGACGACGCGCCCGAAATTCACCCCAACTACCTGGCCACAGACACCGACCAGCGCACAATTGTCGCAGGCATCAAAGTCGCCCGGCGTATCGCAGACACAAGCCCCCTGAAAGAAGCTATCACCGAAGAATACGCCCCCGGCCGCGCTGTGGCGTTCGACGATGACGAGGGCACGCTCGACTGGGCGCGTAACACCGCGGTGACCATCTATCATCCGACCGGTACCTGCAAAATGGGCCGCGATCCCATGGCGGTCGTGGACCCGCGGCTGCGCGTGTACGGGGTGGGCGGGCTGCGTGTGGCGGATGCATCGATCATGCCGACTATTGTCAGCGGCAATACCAACGCCCCTGCCATCATGATCGGGGAAAAGGTGGCGCATATGGTCTTAGAGGACGCTCACGCATGACCGCTGCGCGCGCCATCCCAGCAAAATCCTACTCAGTGTCCGCATCCGCGCGCGCATCAGTTGTTTTTCTTGCCGGGAGCGCCCGGAACGGTCATCATGGCCTAGCGGTCTGCGGGAGGGCAGCCGCCACGACAGGGAGATTTCACGCGACGCCGGGCTGGGCGGCTGGGTCTAATCGCATAGACCCAGGGCAAGCCTGGACAGCCAAACGCAGGGCCGTGGCCATGTCGGTCACATTTGACCAAACGTCTGCCGTAGACATTGCAGCCCATACCTGGCGCGCGTCACAACCGCACAACCCGAACACCCCCGCCGACAGAGCCTTCTTGTCGTCGGTGGCACCCGAAGACTCAAAAGAAGGCAAAACCTAGGGAGGAGTTCTAAGAAATGGATCTCAAAACTGTAACGAAGGGCGTCGTCGCCGTGGCTACTGCCACTGCGCTCATGGCGTCCTCTGCTTTCGCCGAAAAGGTGCTGCGCATCCAGTCCGTGCTGCCTGCGTCGGCAGACGAAGTTGTTATGCTCAAAGAGTTCGGCAACGACGTGGCCGCGCTGACCGGCGGGTCGCTGACCATCGAAGTGCTTCCGGCAGGATCGGTTGTCGGCGTTCGTGAAACGCTCGATGCGGTGGACGCGGGCCTAATTGAAGGCGGTTTCGCCTGGACCCACTACTGGTCGGGTAAGCACCCGGCGGCGATGCTTTTCGGTTCGCCTGTGGCGGGTGCCGGGGTTGGCATCGACAACATCGCCTTCTTGAGCTGGTTCCAGTACGGCGGCGGTAAAGAGCTGTACGACGAGCTCTGTGACGAGATGGGCGTGAACGTGAAAGGTTTCATGCTGCAGCCGGTGGGCCCCGAGGCTCTGGGCTGGTTCAAAGAACCGATCGCGTCTATGGATGACTTCCGCAAGTACCGCTTCCGCACCCCGCCGGGCATCCCCGGTCAGACCTACAAGGACATCGGTGTTGCTTCGGTGGCTATGGGCGGCGGCGACATCCTTCCAGCGCTGGAAAGCGGTGCAATCGACGCGGCTGAATGGTGCTGCCCGAAGCCTGACAGCGTCTTCGGCTTCCAAAAGGTGCTCAAGCACTACTACCTGCAGGGTCTGCACCAGGTTGTTGTGAACGCTGACCTCTACGTGAACGGCGATTTCTACGACGGCCTGAGCGACCTCGAAAAGAAGGCGCTTGAAGTGGCCGCCAACGCTTCGCTGTCGAAGTCGATGTCCTACCGCATCTACGAGAACGGCAAGGCTCTTAAGGACCTGACCGAAAACCATGGCGTGATCCTGCACGACACCCCCTCTGACTACTTCAGCGCCTACATGAACGCTGCCAAGGCGTCGCTGGAAAAGAATGCTGCCGATAACGCATTCTTCGCCAAGGTGTGGCAGTCGCAGAAAGACTTCGCCGAGATCGCGGTGCCGTTCTGGGCCGGGGCGCAGACCTCGAATGCGAACCTGGGCAAGGCGTTCGCCGACAGCCTGAAGTAACCGCCCGCCTCACGCGGACGAAGACCAAGAAACCCCCGCTCCGGGCTAAATCCGGGGCGGGGACTATCGCGCCAGGGGAGGGACAAGATGGCGGCAAATGACGATATCGGCACGTTGGATATCACCGACGAACTGATCGCTGAACGCAACGACTTTACCCCCGGTGAAACCCCCGACGATATGACGCCCTGGATGCGCCCGATCGTCGCCTGGATCGACCTCCTGAACCTTTGGGTCGGGCGCATCGCCTGCCTTCTGACGGTGCCCCTGATGGCCATCATCGTCTACGAGGTCGTGGTCCGGAACGCCTTCGCCATCTTTTCGCGCTTCGGCGCGGCAGAGTTTGCCCAGTCTATCGGGCTTGGGCCCACGCAGTGGGTGCTCGACTATTCGGCTATGATCGCGGGCGCGCTTTTCATGCTTGGGGCGGGATACGCGTTGATGCGCGGGGTGCATATCCGCGCTGATTTCATCTACCGCAATTGGACAACTGAGCGGCAAATGACCGTGGACTGCCTGCTTTACATGGCATTCTACTTCCCTGCGCTGCTGTTTTTCCTGTGGGTCTCCATCGATTACACGACCACCGCTTGGGTGCGTTGGGAGCGGGCGTTTTCTGGCGGTATGACGCCTTTGGCACCTGCGCGCACCGCGATGCCTCTCGCCGCGGCTCTCTTACTTTTGCAGGGCGTATCGGAATACCTCAACTCGCTCTATCAGATGTCGGCCGAACGGCGGCGGCTGTTCTTGGTAAGCACGCTGCCATACGCCGTGGGGCTGGCGTTGATCTTTTTGGCCACGGTTTATCCTGATGCACTGCCCCTGGGGGATGCCTGGCGCAGCGTGACTGGTGTGGGTGCGTTGATCAGCCTGCCGCCCGAGATCACTGGCATCATCATGATCGCGGTGATGCTCTTTGCGATATTTGTGGGCTTCCCGATATCGTTCACGCTGATCTTTTTGGGTTTCACCTTCGGTGCCTGGGGTTTTGGGGCGACGCTTACGTTTTATCTGCAAACGTTCCAGTTCAACTCCACGATGCTCGACGGCCAACTGATCGCGGTGCCGCTTTTTGTGCTGATGGGTATCGTGATGGAAAAAGCCGGACTGATGG
>JBCCMR010000123.1:0-9050 GCA_039026255.1 Pseudomonadota bacterium | reverse complement strand
TCGACCGAGGTGGCGCCCTTCGGGGGGATTAAGCAGTCGGGCGTGGGCCGCGAAGGATCGCGTCACGGGACCGAAGACTACCTGGAAATGAAATATATCTGCACCAGCGTTGATGTCTGAGGCGGGCCTGGCGGGAAGCTTCCTTTTGAAGCTTCTTTGCCGCCGCCTCAGGCGCCGCGCTCCCGGTGGACACGGCCGCGCACGGGTTTACCTGGTCCGGTGGTGATCCCACCTAGGGCTTTAAGGGGCTGGCGCACCGCCTCGGGCAGGCCCGGGCGCGTGGGGGCGTGGACCTGTTTTGTGGCCTCGACCATGACCGCGCCTGCGGGGGCAAAAAGCGCGAGCCGCTGGCCGTAATTTTCAAAGACATTGGCTGACCGGATCACCCAACCCCGGTGTGAGGGGGGCGAATAAAGCGCGCTCATCTGTTGGCCTGGGACAAAGGCGTGCTTGCGCAACTGTGCCTCGAGCTGGCCGACCAGATAGGGCCGCCCAAAGCCAAAGGGCGTCACGTCGCGCCGCGCCCAAAGCCCGTTGCGGGCGGGCACAATAAAAAGCGCCCGACCGCCCGGGCCAAGGCATCGCCAGATCTCGTTCAGGAGGTCGCCCGGACGGTCGCAGGTCTCAAGCCCGTGGAGCACGATCAGCCGGTCGAGCGATCCCGTGGCCAGGGGCCAGCGGGTTTCTTCGACCATGAGCGACCGGTTGGGGCCGCCTTCGGGCCAGGGCATCACCCCTTGCGCCCCGGGCATCAGGTTCATCACCCGCCGGCTGCGGTCCAAGAAGGGGCGCAGCATCGGCCCGGCAAATCCGAAGCCCGCCACAGTCTGCCCGTGGGTATCTGGCCAAAGTGCGGTGATCCGTTCCCGCAGCGACCGCTGGGCAATGCGCCCAAGCTTGGTGCGGTAGTAGAACGAGTGCAGGTCAATGACGTCCAAGTGCATGGGCCCTATGTTGCATCGCGCGGGGCCTTGCGCCAAGGTGTTGCGAACGCGCAGACACCCGCGACCCGCCCACCGGCACCCCGCCGCCCCAGCCACGATACCGGAGCCCGCGACGCCTATGGCCATGGAAATTGTCACCGTGCCCTGTCTGACCGACAACTACGCCTATCTTTTGCGCTGCCCGGACACCGATCAGGTGGCCGTGGTGGATGTGCCCGAGGCCGATCCTATCCTAGCCGCGCTCGACGCCCGAGGGTGGAGCCTTGACCACATTCTGATCACCCATCACCATTACGACCATATCGACGGGGTGGGCGCGCTTCAGCGTGCCACGGGGGCCAGCGTGCACGGTGGGGCCGCCGATACCCATCGGCTACCGGCGCTCGACACGGCCCTTGCCGAGGGGGACAGTTTCCGCCTTGGGGCCGAAACCTGCCGCGTGATCGACGTCAGCGGTCACACCGTGGGCCACATCGCCTTTGTCTTCGACGGGGTGCCCGCGGCGTTCACCGGTGACAGCCTGATGTGCTGGGGCTGCGGCCGCGTCTTTGAGGGCACGAAGCCCCAGATGTGGGAAAGCCTACGCAAGTTCGAGACCATGCCCGCCGAGATGGCGGTCTATTCGGGCCACGAATACACCGCCGCCAACGCCAAGTTTGCGCTGACCGTCGAACCCGATAACCCGGACTACCGCGCCCGCGCGCAGGCGGTGGCGGATGCTCGGGCTGAGGGGCTGCCGACGGTGCCGGCCACGCTTGCGCTGGAACGGGCCACGAATCCTTTCCTGCGCGCCGCCGAGCCCGCGCTGGCCCAGGCCATCGCGATGGAAGGCGCGTCACCCACGGACATCTTTACCGAAGTGCGAACCCGCAAAGATAATTTTTGACCCGGGACACCCATGGCCGAACAGTTCGACGACCTCAGCGACGCCCATGCCGCCTGGCTTTTGTCGCAAAAGATCATGTTCACTGGCACCGCTGCCCAAGATGGACGCGTGAACGTCAGCCCCCGCCCGACGGACGTATTGCGCGTCATGGGCCGCAATCGCATCGGCTATCTGGATTTCGTGGGCAGCGGCTTTGAAACCGCAGCCCACGTGCGCGCCACCGGGCGTATGACTGTCATGGCCTGCGCTTTTGAGGCTGCTCCGCGGATTATGCGCCTTTACGGCCAAGGCACCGTGCACCACGCCGAGGGCGAGAGCTTTGCCGCGCTTTTGGACGACCACTGGGACGGGAACGCGCCGCATTATGCGCGTGCCATTGTGACGCTCGACATCGAAATGTTGCAGACCTCTTGCGGGTATGGCGTGCCGCTTTTTACCTACGACGGGGAACGGGACACCCTGCCGCGATGGGCAGAGAAACGGCGCGGTGCGGCGCTTAAGCAGTATCGCCGCGACAAGAACAGCCGCTCTATCGACGGCTACGATACAGGGCTTATACTGCCCAAAAACCAAGAGGCATAAGGCAATGGCATTAAAGGATTGGTTCGACGACGGGTCCAGCCGCCCGAATTTGAAAAGCGGCCCCGTACGCGTGGGTTGGCTTTTGAACGAACCGCGCTCAGGTGTGGTTTATTATCCGCCGGAGCGTATTCGTTCGGTCGAGATGAACCGCAACCACGCCAAAAGCGCCAGCCGGTGCCCGGCGATCATCAATATGGAAAGCCGCTACTTCCTGGTGCGGATGCCCTATGACCTTCACCTGCGGTTCGTGCGCGATGACAAGGGTAAGCCGGGTCTGCGTAACATGATGGGCGACGCATCGCCGGTGCGCAACAACGTGCTCAACAAGAAACTGCACCTGACCGCCGAACACGAATGGCGCTACGCTAATCGGCCCACGCTGCAAATCAGTCTGCCCTATACCTTCATCGCCGATGAGCCAGTATATATGACCCAGTTGAGCGCTTTCATGCACTATGCGCCAGACCCGATGCCCGGCACAATCTTCGGCGGTCGGTTTGCCATCCAAAACTGGCCGCGTCCGCTGATGTGGGCGTTTGAGTGGCACGACACCAAGCGCGACTTGATCCTCAAACGCGGGCAGCCCTGGTTTTATGTGCAGTTCGAAACGCTGCCCCAGGAGCGGTCGATTTCTATCGTAGAGGCCGAAATGACCGCGGAGTTGGAGAAATTCATCGACCATACCAGTGCTGCGGTAAATTACGTGAACCAAGCGTTTTCGCTCTTTAAGGATGCGGAGCGGGCGCGACCTGAGACGCTCCTGAAACCCGCGAAGCGCTGAGGCACGCGTCTTTTTACGTTGCCCAAAAAACGGGCTGAAATCGGTTGCCCGAATGACGGGGCCGTGGTTCCATGCGGCATTACGTCACCGCCTGGAAAGGACCGATACACCATGGCGCGCCAAAACGAACCTAGTTTCCGCGAATCCACTAACATCATGTTCAACCGCGCCGTGGCGCTCATGGACCTGTCGCCGGGCTTGATCGAAAAGATCCGCGTCTGCAATGCCACCTACACGGTCCGTTTCGGCGTGCGCCTGCGCGGCGACATCCACACCTTCACCGGCTACCGGTCCGTGCATTCGGAACATATGGAGCCGGTCAAAGGCGGCATCCGTTACGCGCTCAGCGTCAACCAAGACGAGGTCGAAGCGCTCGCTGCGCTGATGACCTACAAATGCGCCCTAGTGGAGGCGCCGTTTGGCGGCTCCAAGGGGGGACTTTGCATCGACCCGCGGGCCTGGGACGAGGACGAACTTGAACGCATCACGCGTCGCTTTGCCTACGAATTGGCGAAGCGCGACTTGATCGACCCCAGCCAGAACGTCCCCGCCCCTGATATGGGCACAGGCGAACGGGAAATGGCCTGGATTGCGGATCAATACGCGCGCATGAACACCTCTGACATTAATTCGAGCGCCTGTGTGACTGGTAAGCCCATCAACGCTGGGGGCATCCTCGGCCGCGTTGAGGCAACGGGCCGCGGCATCCAATACGCCCTGCGGGAGTTTTTCCGCTACCCCGAAGACGTGGCCAAAGCCGGGCTGGAAGGCACACTCGATGGCAAGCGCGTTATCGTCCAGGGTCTGGGCAACGTGGGTTATCACGCGGCCAAGTTTCTGTCAGAAGAGGACGGTGCCAAGATCACCGCGGTGCTCGAAATCGACGGCGGCGTTAGCAACGATGCCGGTCTCGATATCGAAGCCCTGCGCCAGCACATCAACGCCCACGGCGGTGTAAAAGGTTTCGCTGGCGGTACCTACGCCGAAGAAGCCGCGCATCTGATGGAAAAAGACGCCGATATCTTGATCCCTGCGGCCGCCGAAGGGGCGATCAACATGACCAACGCTCAGCGGATCAAAACCCCGGTCATTATCGAGGCGGCGAACGGCCCGGTCACCAGCGGCGCCGACGAAGTTCTGCGCGACAAGGGCTGCGTTATCATCCCGGATATGTATGCCAACGCTGGCGGGGTGACCGTCAGCTATTTCGAATGGGTCAAAAACCTCAGCCACATCCGCTTCGGCCGCATGCAGCGCCGCCAAGAGGAAGACAGCCACCGGATGCTCATCAGCGAGTTGGAGCGGGTCAGCGGGTATGAGCTCTCGGAGGATTTCAAGCAGCGCTACATCATGGGTGCGGGCGAGTTGGAGCTGGTGCGCTCGGGCCTCGACGACACGATGCGCGGCGCCTACCAGTCCATGCGCGAGGTCTGGCACGCCCGAGACGACGTCAGCGACCTGCGCACGGCGGCGTTTCTGGTGTCCATCGGCAAGATAGCGGCCAGCTACAAGGTGAAAGGGCTCTAGTGAGGGCAGGCAGCTTCTTCAGCGCGCTGGCGGCGGCCGCGCTTGGTCTGGCGAGGGAAGCTTAAAACCAAAGCTCCTTGAGCCAACCCCGGGGTAAGCTGTTCGCCCATCCGCTCGCAATATGCGGAAATAGAAGCTTCGCAACGAAGCTTCTTACCCGTCAGGCGTCGGCCACCATCGACGCCGCTTCGATCCCTGCCACGGCGCAGAGCGCGTCGTTCTCGGACGTGTCGCCGGTCACACCTACGGCGCCCAGCACGGCCCCCTTTTTGTCGCGTGCTAGCACCCCACCCGGCACCGGCACAAAGGCCCCGTCGTAGGCGCCGTTGAGGGCGGTCACAAAGTACGCCTGTTCTTCTGCGCGGGCCATCATGCGCGCGCTGGGCATGCCCATCATCACCGCGGCGTTTGCCTTGCCTTGGGCGATGGCAAACCTGCCTGGCGCGGCACCGTCCTGACGCTCAAACGCGAGCACATGGCCGCCGGGATCCACCACCACCACCGATAGGGGCGCAAGCCCCAGTTCTTTGCCCTTGGCGAACGCCGCGCGCAGGATTTTGCGGCTTTTGGCTTGGGTTATTCCGGCCATCAGGACTGCCTCCCTTTTAATTCCAGTCGACGGGTGTGCAGAATGGGCTCGGTATACCCCGAAGGCTGCACCGTGCCGCGGAATACTAGGTCGCAGGCCGCCTGAAAAGCCAAACCGTCATAGCCCGGCGCCATCGGCACATAGTCTGGGTCTTGGGCGTTTTGCGCGTCCACCACGGTGGCCATGCGGCGCAGGATATCCATCACCGTATCCTGGGTGACGATGTCGTGGCGCAGCCAGTTGGCGATGTGCTGGCTGCTGATGCGGCAGGTGGCGCGATCCTCCATAAGGCCTACGTTTTGGACGTCGGGCACCTTAGAGCACCCGACCCCGCGGTCGATCCAACGCACGACGTAGCCTAGGATCCCCTGGGCGTTGTTTTCCACCTCGCGGGCGATGTCCTCGGCGCTCCAGGCGCGGAACCGGGCGAGTGGGATTTCTAAAAGCGTTTCCACGTGCCCCCTTGGACCCCCGGCCAAAAGCGCCGCCTGGCGGGCGCGCACGTCAATCTGATGATAATGCAGTGCATGCAGCGTGGCCGCCGTGGGCGACGGTACCCAGGCGCAGCTTGCCCCCGATTTCGGGTGGGCGATCTTATCGGACAGCATCTGCCCCATGCGGTCGGGCATGGCCCACATGCCCTTGCCGATCTGCGCGCGTCCGGCAAATCCGCAGGCCAGACCGATGTCGACGTTGCGGTCCTCGTAGGCGGTGATCCAGGATTTGCGCTTGATGAAAGCTTTGCGCGAAAACGGCCCGGCCTCCATGGATGTGTGAATTTCGTCGCCTGTGCGGTCCAGAAACCCGGTGTTGATAAAGGCCACCCGGTGGCGCGCGGCGCGGATGCAAGCTTTCAGGTTCACGGACGTGCGGCGTTCTTCGTCCATGATCCCCACCTTCACCGTGTAGGGTGCCAGGGCCAAAAGCTTTTCCACGCGGGTGAAAAGGCGGTCGGTGAATGCCACCTCTTCGGGGCCGTGCATCTTGGGTTTGACCACGTAGATCGACCCCGCGGAAGAGTTCCCCCCAGCCCGCGCCAGGTCGTGCTTGCCGATTAGCGTTGTCATCAGCGCATCCAGGAGCCCTTCTGGCACCTCGTCACCCGCAGCGGTCAGGACCGCCGGGGTGGTCATTAGGTGACCAACATTGCGGATCCAAAGGAGCGCGCGGCCCTTCATCTCAAAGGCGGTGCCGTGCGGGGCGGTCCAGGGGCGGTCCGGGGCCAAGCGACGCGTGAAGCTTTGATCGCCCTTCGTGACTTCTGCGGTCAGATCACCCTTCATAAGCCCAAGCCAGTTCGCATAGCAGCGCCGTTTGTCAGCGGCGTCCACGGCCGCCACGCTGTCTTCGCAGTCTACGATTGCCGTGATCGCTGCCTCTAGGATGACGTCGGCCAGGTGCGCCTGGTCGCGCTTGCCGATGGCGTGCTGAGCGTCGAAAACCAACTCCGTATGGAGCCCGTTGTTGCGCAACAGAATCGCCTCGGGCGCCTGGGGCTCGCCCCGGTAGCCAATGAATTGGTCCGGATCGCGCAGGGGTTTGCCGTTGCCCAAAAGCGCCCCATCCGCCACCTGATAGGTGGTCACATCCGCGTGGCTTGCCCCGCGCAGGGGAAAGGCGTCGTCTAGAAAGACCCGCGCCCGGGCGATCACCCGCGCCCCACGGCCTCGGTCATAGGGGCCTGGATCGGGCAGGTTTCCCATGGCGTCCGTGCCATAAAGCGCATCGTAAAGCGACCCCCACCGGGCGTTGGCGGCGTTGATGGCGTAGCGGGCATTGTCGATTGGCACCACAAGCTGTGGCCCAGGCGTGGAGGCAATTTCCGGGTCAACGTTGGCGGTTTCGATCTGAAAATCCGGCCCCGGCGGCACTAGGTAACCGATGCCCTCCAGGTAGGATTTATAGGCTTCGGGGTCATGGGGGTTGCCGGCGCGGTCCCTGTGCCAGTCGTCGATCTGTTCCTGGAGCTTTTCGCGCGTCTGCAAAAGCGCGCGGTTTTCGGGGCCAAACTCGGCCACGAGGCTGGCGAGGGCGGCGAAAACATCATCGGCCGGCACGCCCGTGCCGTCGGCGGCGATTTCCACAAAAGCGGCTAGCTCCGCGTCCCACTGCAACCCCGCCTTGTCGATCCGCGCCATGGTGATGTCCTTTCCTGGGTCAGGCGTCGGGCGCACTGCCTGCGCGGCCCGCATGGTCTCGGGTGTGGCGTGCTCTTGGCCAGGCGTCAACCGCAGGGCGCCGCCGCTGCGGCCGTTGAATTCCCCCGGGCCATCGGCTAGGCGAAGGCGACACCCGCACCAGGACGCGCCCATGACAGAGCTGAGCTACCAGGAACCCCGCCCCAAGCGCATCGAGGGCGCGCAGGCCGATTGGGAATTGGTCATCGGCATGGAGGTGCACGCCCAGGTCGCGAGCCAGGCCAAGCTTTTCTCGGGCGCCTCGACTGAGTTTGGCCAAGAGCCCAATTCAAATGTTAGCTTCGTGGATGCAGCGATGCCCGGGATGCTGCCAGTGCTGAACGAATTTTGCGTGGAACAGGCGGTTCGAACGGGGCTTGGTATCAAGGCTGAGATCAACCTTTATTCGGCGTTCGACCGCAAGAATTACTTCTACCCGGACTTGCCCCAGGGTTATCAAATCAGCCAGCTTTACCACCCTATTGTCGGGGAGGGCGAAGTGCTCGTGGATATGGAGCCCGGCGTGGCGCGTCGCGTACGGATTGAACGTATCCACCTGGAGCAGGATGCTGGTAAATCAGTCCACGACATGGACCCGGCGATGAGTTTTGTGGACCTCAACCGCACAGGTGTGGCGCTCATGGAGATCGTATCGCGCCCCGATATACGCGGCCCAGAAGAGGCCGCCGCCTACGTGGGAAAGCTGCGCCAAATCCTGCGGTATTTGGGCACCTGCGACGGCAACATGCAGAACGGAAACTTGCGCGCCGACGTCAATGTGAGCGTGTGTCGTCCAGGCGACTACGAGCGTTTCCGGGACAGCGGCGACTTCACCCACTTAGGCACCCGGTGCGAGATCAAGAACATGAACTCCATGCGGTTCATCCAGGCGGCCATTGACTACGAGGCCAAGCGCCAGATCGCTATTTTGGAAGACGGCGGCAAGGTGGACCAGGAAACCCGCCTCTATGACGCTGATCGTGGCGAAACCCGGTCCATGCGGTCTAAGGAAGAGGCCCACGATTACCGGTATTTCCCGTGTCCGGACCTTTTGCCCCTGCAACTGGAACAGACCTGGGTGGATGACATCGCCAAGACCCTGCCCGAACTGCCCGACGCCAAAAAGGCCCGTTTTGTGGCCGACTACGGGATGAGCGAATACGACGCCGGGGTGCTGACCGCTGACGTGGCCAACGCCACCTTCTTTGAGGCCGTGGCCCAGGGCCGGGACGGCAAGCAGGCGGCCAACTGGGTCATCAACGAACTCTTCGGGCGCCTGAACAAAGAGGACCTGACCATCGGTGCAAGCCCGGTCAGCGCGGACCAGTTGGGCGCGATCCTGGACCTGATGGCCGCCGACGCCATCAGCGGCAAGATCGCTAAGGAAGTCTTCGAGATCGTCTGGACCGAAGGCGGCGACCCGGCCCAGATCGTCGAAGACCGTGGCCTGCGCCAGGTCACCGACACCGGCGCCATCGGGGCCGCCGTTGACCAGGTCATCGCCGAGAACCCCGCCCAGGTGGAAAAGGCCCAGGCCAACCCGAAGCTTGCGGGTTGGTTTGTT
>JBCCMR010000122.1:0-9075 GCA_039026255.1 Pseudomonadota bacterium | reverse complement strand
CGTGGTAATCAGGCATTGGGGGCCTGCTACAATGACTGACCCGGCAGGCACGTCGCGCACTGCGGCCCGTTTGCGGGGCACTTGGATGGCGTCTGGCACCCCGGCCATATACGCGTACCCGGGAGAAAAGCCGTACATCATCACGCGGTAGTCCCCGCTCAGGTGGGCGTTGATGACGCCTTCGAGAGTGAGACCGGTAGCATCCGCCAAAGCGCACAGGTCCGGGGCGAGGTTACCATCATAGCAGACCTCCACCCGCCGGACGGTGCCTTGATTTGCGGATGGACCGCCCCCCAAGCGCGCGGCAACGGCGGCGCGGATGGCGTCGTGGGTCGTGGCAAGAGGGTCGAATTCCACAAGTAGGTTTACCAGCGCCGGAACCGCTTGGATCATACCGGCAGGTGGGTCATCTGACAGGCGCTGATCAAGCGCCAGAACGGCCTCGTGAGAGGCGTCGTCAATAGCGTCGCCGAAGGTGACCAGCAGCGCGTGATCCGCAACCGGGGTGAAACGCGGCACCATTTCACTGGGCAATAAAGGCTTGGACGGCCACGCCGGCGGCGATGAGCCTTTCGCGCACCTCGCGCGCCATGGCCACGGCCCCAGGGCTGTCCCCGTGCACACAGATGGAATGGGCGTCGAGAGGGATCGGATCGCCGTCGATGACGGGCATGCGCCCGGTGTCGAGGAAGCCCAGGAGCCGGTCCGCCGCCTCGCCCGGGTCTTGGATCATCGCGCCCGCTCGACCGCGGGGCACAAGTTGCCCGGTCGAAAGATAGCCCCGGTCGGCGAAGATCTCCGAAAAGACCGGAAGCCCCGCAGCGCGGGCAGCGGCCTCGCTTTGGGTGCCAGAAATTGCCAGGTAGGCGAGCGATGGGTCAATACGTTTGACAGCACCCGCGATTGCGTCTGCAACGGTGCGGTCGCGGGCAGCAAGATTGGCGAGCGCGCCGTGGGGTTTCACATAAACTACCGGTACTCCGACGAGCGCCGCCACAGCCCGAAGCGCGCCGATCTGGGCCGCGCACATGCGCGCGATTTCGTCGGGCGCCATGGGGATCACCCTCCGGCCAAAGCCTTCGCGGTCGGCAAAGCCCGGATGGGCACCCACCGTCACGCCGTTTTCCTGCGCAAGCGCCAGCGTTTGAAACATAGTCTCGGGATCGCTGGCATGGCCGCCACAGGCCACATTTGCCGAGGTGACGATCGAAAGCATCCCCGCGTCGTCACCCAAGGACCAGGGTCCGAAGCTTTCGCCTAGGTCGGAATTCAGATCGATACAGGTCATGAGACGGCCTTTGGGACGGTGCGGGCAGCGCCCGCCGGTAGCGTAACCCTGTCAGGTTCGGCGGGGGTGCGCTAGGGGTGGTTTGGCGGGTCGGTGGGCTTGCATTGGGGTGAATAGAGGATTTACTCAGACGTGTCTCTAGCGACGCGTCTTGGCTGACGCGTCCGTGGAAACGCGTCGTTAGGGACGCGTCTTAGTCGCGCGTCCAAGCGAGCTAAAAACGGCAGAACTCAAGACTAGGGGACGCATAAGTCATCGACGTATCGGGCGAATGCTTGGCGGATCTGGAAATCAGCGACGGCTCGCGTAAAATGGGAATTGAAAGAAGGTGTATTTTGCAACGCTTTTTTTAATTTCCGATAAAACTTCATGCGAAGATCATAGTCACACCGAGGGCCTGATCAGGCAGGCCGAGTGGCAGGACATATGTTATCGCCGCGACGCGACGCAGCGCCACGCAACGGTATGGGTTGGCTGGCCACCTGGTTCACGCCAGCCACCCTATACGACCCGGGCAATGCCGCAGCACCGGCAGACGGAGTGGTCAGGTATGTCAGCGGCCCCAACGAACACCCGCTCATCCCTAACGACATCTCCTGTGGGCACGGGATGGATGCGTTGTTTCAGCTTCTAGAATAGGATCCGGCAGGGGCTTCCAGCTTTGGCTGGGAGCAGATATCTCAGGCTCGCTTTAATACTTTGGCCCGATGGCTATCTGAATAATGAACAGTCGGCTAATTTAGACGCGCCCCTTAAGACGCGTCTTGAGCCACGCGTCAGCCAAGACGCGTCGAAGATGCCGTGTCTTTGCCGCCGCAACCCCAAACGATCACGGCAACTTCTTCAACCAGGCCTCGGTACCGTACTTTTGCGCCACAAGCTCTTCCGCCGCCGACCGCTCCGCATCGGTGAGCCCACCAGCCGTACCGCCGTTCAGCTCCGTAAACGTCGTCTTCATCGCCTCAATCACCGCGCGCCGCTCCATGCCCGTTTGACTGCGCACCGGGTCCACGCGCTTGGCCGCACTTGTTGTCCCCTTATCTGAAAGCTTCTCACGGCCGATCCGCAGCACCTGCGTTAGCTTGGCGGCGTCCATGTCGTAGGCCATTGTCACGTGGTGCAGCACCGTGCGGTCAGAAAACCGCTTCTGCGCCGCCCCACCGATCTTGCCTTTCGGGCTCGTGATATCGTTGAGCGGCACGTAGCTTGCCTCAACCCCCACACCGTTGAGCGCTTTGAGAACCCAGTTGTCCAGGAACGCATATGAATCGGCAAAGCTCATATCTGCGACCAACTCCACTGGGGCATAAAGCGAATAGGTGATCGCTGACCCGGGTTCCACGAACATGGCGCCCCCGCCGCTCGCCCGGCGGATCACGTCCACGCCAAGCTCACGCGCCGCGGCAACATCCACCTCATTCGACAGCGACTGGAACGCGCCGATGATCACCGCCGGCCGGTTCCATTCCCAAAACCGCAAAGTCGGGGCCCGCCGCCCGGCCGCCACCTCTTGGGACAAAACCTCATCGAGCGCCACATGCATCACCGGCGCCATGGCGGGCACGTCCACCACCTGCCATTCGTAGTCCTGCCACGTCTTTGCCGCGCCCAGCGCCCGCCGCACGGCGATCGACACCGCCTCGGCGCTAAATCCAAAAAGCGTCGCCCCGTCGGGGATGGCCGCGCGTACGGCGGCGGTCATTTCGCCCGCGCCGGCGTCCTCGGCCATGCCCAAAAGCGCGCCAGTCATCTGCGCCAGCGCCGTATCGGGCTCCAGAAAAAAGTCGCCCGACACCTGCAAGGCGCTGATGCGCCCGTCGCGGGTCTCCACATCCGCCACCACGAGCTTTCCGCCCGGGGTCTTGTATTCACCGTGCATGCTGTCCTCCGCCGCCTGGGTCGAGACCAAGGGTCGTGTCACAAACACTTGTCGGGCGCAACCGCCCGGAACGGCTGCCGCGGTCGGACCCGGGCCTACCCCTCAGCGCGTTTCATGGCCTGGTGCTCGTCCTCCACTAAACCGATTTTCCAGTAACCCGAAATGTAGGTGTCTTCCCGGGGGAGCTGTTTTTCCTGGTGCAAGAAAGCCCGCAGACTTTTAATAACACCGGACTCACCGGCGATGCAGGTCTGGATCCGCCCATCAGGCCAGGGCAAGGACCGGATCAGGTCTTCTTGCGCCGAAGAAGCCACATGGGGGTTCGGTTGGATGAGCCAGTGCACATCCAGGCCCGGGGGGATATCAATTTCCTGGCGATCCTCCTCGGCGGTGACCTCAAAGATCGCCACGCCTTTGGCGTCCCGCGGCATCGCTTCCAGCGCCGCGGCGGCCACGGGGATGGCAGACGGGTCTGCGGCCACAAGATACCAGTCTGCTTCAAAATGGGTGACCTTAGGCAGGCTTGGCCCGGCAAATCCCAGAAAATCGCCCGGTTTAGCGTGTCCGGCCCACCGCGATGCGGGGCCGTTGTCTCCGTGCGCCACAAAGTCGATGGCCATCTCCCCGGCCGCGGCGTCATATTTGCGCACAGTATAAGTGCGCCGTACGGGGGAGGGCCCATCAGCCAACCGTACGGCAAACGCATCTCGGGTTTCCCCGGGCTCCGGGATCATCAGTTTGCAGTTGCCGCCTTCGCGTCCCTCGGGAAAACCGTCTAGCTCGGGGCCGGCAAACACAACGCGGATCATATTGGGTGTCAGATAGAACGCTTCTTTGACGTTCAGAAGCCGGGGCCCGGGGCGCCCGGTAGCCTTCTGCACCACTTTTTTTGCGGCTTGCTTCACGGTTGATAGGGCGCTCATGGGGTAACTCCTGCTTGGGTTGGGGTGGCACGGCAGTGTCTCGGTGGGGTCTTTGCTGGCGCAGGAGCGCGGGCTGCAGCCTTAATCGGCCTCCTGAATATATAGGCCGCCTACCGCGCCACTACCAGGGACGCCTTCTGCCCGTGCCGCCAGATGGCTTAATCCGGGATTTTCCCGGCGCTACCGTTCAAGATCTGCGCCGCCTTCAGCCACGCGCCGGGCGATAAAGGCGTCGATGGCCTCGGCCCGGTCGTGGGCCATGGGCGGCGGCTCGTAATTGCGCACTGCCTCTCGATAGATACGGTTGGCGCGGTCCATCGCATTTTGGCTGCCGCGGTCGCGCCAGTTTTCAAAGTTCGACCAGTCGCTGACCAGAGGGGAATAAAACGCGGTCTCAAACCGATCAATCGTGTGGCCTGTCCCGAAAAAATGACCGCCAGGGCCCACGTCTGCGATAGCGTCTACGGCAAGTGTCTCCGTGTTGACCTGGAGCGGCTTGAAAAGCTCCGCGAACATTTGCAACTGCTCCACGTCGACAACAAACTTTTCCGCACTCGCGGTCAGACCCCCCTCAAGCCACCCGGCCCCGTGCAGGATCATATGCGCCCCGCCCATCAGCGCCCCCCAGAGCGACATCTGATGCTCATAGGCTGCCTGGGCATCGACCGTATTAGATGCCGTCACCCCCGAAGACCGCATTGGCAGCCGGTTGAGCCGCGCCAACTGGCCGCTGGCCCAGGCTGCACGGGTATATTCGGGCGTGCCGAACGCAGGCGATCCTGTGCGCATGTCCACATTCGAGGTAAACGAGCCGTAAATCACCGGCGCCCCAGGGCGCACCGCCTGGGCAAGCGAAATCCCGGCCAGCGCTTCAGCATTCTGCTGCACAAGCGCGCCCGCCATGGTCACCGGCGCCATGGCCCCGGCAAGCGTAAAAGGTGTCAACACCATCACCTGCCCGGCCCGGGCCGCATCAATGATCCCGCCGCACATCAGCGCATCCAACTGCAGGGGCGAATTGGAATTGGCCACCCCGTAGGAACAGGGCGTCCGGGTAAAGTCCTCGTCGCTGAGCCCGTTGGCCAGGCGGATTATTTCGAAGGCGTCGGCCACGGCTTCGGTCCCGCGGTAGAACACAAAGGGCACCTTGTCGGTCAGTGTGACCGCGGCTCGGGTCATTTCCAGATGCCGCACCGGCAGCGCCACATCCTGGGGTTCGACAAACGGGCCGATCATGTGGATCACGTCATAGGCCTGCGCCAGCTTGCAGAAGCGGTGCAAGAGTTCGAGCGACCCGGGACGGCGGCCGCCCTCCATGTCCGAGAAATTAGGCGTGCCCCCGGTGGTACAGATGCCCACCCGATTGCCGCCCACGGTTACGTCCCGGTCTGCTCCCCAGGCCCGGAAGGTGATCTCTTCGGGCGCCTGGGCCACCAGAGCGCGGAGCCCGTCGGGGTCAAACCGGACCCGGTCGCCGGCCACGTCAAACCCCGCCGCCCGGTAGTGGGTCAGCGCCGCGGGCGAAAGCACTTTCATGCCCGTCTCTTGTAGGACCTTAAGTGATGCCTCTTGGATGGCTTCTACCTGGTCGGCGGACAAGGGCTCAATCGGCGCATAGGGGCGCACCCAGTGGCGCCACGCCCGATCAAAGGCCGCCTCGCCGGCGCCCCGGCGCGCCCGGCGTCCGGCACGACCGCCGCCACGGGTGACGGGTTTTGTTGCTGTTTTCGTATTTGCGGTCATAGGATTGCCCCGGTGACGGTATCTTCGGCATCATGGCGGGCGCCCATCATAGCGCGGAACCGGTCCAGGAACGCATCATGGGCGCCAGGGTCCAGCGTGCGCCCGGTGAAGGCGGTGTAGTAGGCGCCCAGATAGCTTTCGCGCTCGGCCATCGCGTCGTCTATTCCCAGGGCGTAAAAGCTCAGTTGGGTAAAATAGATGACCCGCGCCCGGATCAGGGTTTCCGGCGCATCATACCCCATGCGCGCGAAAAAGGCGGCGATGGCCTCGACCCGGGCGGTATCCTCGGCAGACAGCGTTTGGGCCACAGCGCTGTCCCGGCGCGCCCAGTCCCGCACTGCGGCGTCAAGCGCAGGATCAAAGCGCTGGTGATCGACCCAGAGCGCAAAGAGATCGAGCACCCCCTGGTCAAGCGTGCGCGCCGCCGCCAGCGCGTCAAGAACCCCGCCCGAGTTGCGCACCCGCCAGTGGTCCAGCATGGCTACCAAAAGCGCGTGGCGATCTGCGAAATGCCAGTAAAAACTGCCCCGGGTAGCGCCCAGGTCCCGGGCAAGCCGGGTGATCTGCACCTTCTCCACGCCGCCGCGGATCAGTTGCGCAACCCCCGCGCGGGTCCAGTCCCCGGACCGGAGCGGCGCGCGCGGAGCCTCGGTCGCATCGGGCACGTCCGGGGCTGCTGGGGCGTTTTGCAAACGGGCGGCTTGGGCGGTCAAAGGCATCTCCATACAGGGTTGTCTTGATCCGTACACCCCTGTATGTTTGTCGTCAAGAACCCAGGCAAAATCCAGAGCAGCCCATGCAGATCACCCGCCTGCCCCGCGACGACAAAACCAACGGCTGGTCCGCCGTGCTGGCCCCGCGCGCGCCAAAACCGGCGCTCCAAGGGGATGTGGCGGCGGACTGGATCGTGCTGGGGGCGGGCTATGCCGGGCTTGCCGCAGCGCGGCGCCTGGCGGAAAACCAGCCCGACGCCCAGGTGGCGCTGATCGACGCGGGCTCGGTCGGCGAAAACGCTAGCGGGCGTAATTCAGGCTTTGCTATAGACCTGCCCCACAATGTGGGGTCATCGCTTGAGGAATTAGACGGGTCCCAACGCTACATGCGCCTGGCGCGTTTTGCCATCGACCGCCTAGAGAGCGCCATGGCATCTGGGGGCTTTGACTGCGACTGGTCCCGGGACGGCAAATATCACACAGCCGTCAGCCCCCGGGGCGTGGGCGAGGTACTCGAACCCTTCGCCCGCGAGCTCGACGCCCTGGGCGAGCCCTACACCTGGATCGACGACCCCGAACCCCACCTGGGCAGCCCCCATTTCAGCGCTGCAATCTACACCCCGGGCGGCGCGCTCATGAACCCGGCGGGGTTGGTGCGCGGGCTGGCAGACACGCTGCCGGACAATGTCACGCTCTATGAAAACTCGCCGGTGACAGAGGCTGAATTTCAGAACGGCACCCGGCTGACCACCCCGGGCGGCACCCTGCGGGCGCCCCGGATGATCCTGGCCGCCAACGGCTTTGCGGAACGGTTCGGCGTGATGAAGAACCGGTTCCTGCATCTGGTGGCCCATGCCAGCCTGACGCGGCCCCTGACCGGCGCCGAGCGCGCCGCCTACGGGGTCGACAAGGCCTGGGGCCTGACGCCTGCCAATGCATTCGCCGGCATTACCATGCGGCTGACCAACGACCACCGCATCCTGATCCGCCAGGGTCTGGAGTTCTGCCCTTCCCAGCGGGTCACACCCGCCCAGCAGGCCCGCGTAAAGGCCCACCACCAGCAGCTTTTCAACGCCCGCTTCCCAACCGTAGCCGGGGTCGAGATGGAGCACACCTGGTCAGGCATCGTGTGCTTGTCGCGCAACGCCGCACCGGGGTTTGGACGCGTGGGACCAGGGCTTTGGACCGCGGTCTGCCAGAACGCTGTCGGGGTCACCAAAGGCACCTTTTCGGGCACGCTTGTGGCCGATCTGGCCTGCGAACGCGACAACACGCTTATCGCCGATATGGAAAGCTTGGGCGCCCCAAGCCCACTGCCCCCGCGGCCCTTCCTGGACTTGGGCGTGCGCACTCGCTTTGCCTGGGAACTTTGGTCAAACCGCCACGAAGCTTAAGCCAGGCGCCGGGCCTGCCGCGCCACCCCGGCGCAGCCAGAGCCCGGACGTCCGCCGAGGACACAAGCCTGCGAAGGCTATACGCTACGGCGTTTACGCAGGTGCGAATTACTCACACACCGGCATAAGGGCTAGGCCCCTGTAGCCAGTGCCACGAAGCAAGCTTCCCGCAGCACGAGACCGCGCCACCCTAAGCAGCCTCTGATATTGCTGGGGTATCCCGGGCAAGCCGTCATGCAGCCAGCGTGCGTTTGGTCGACTGGTACTGGCAGCCCTGTCTGGCGCAGCCCAAACCGGTGCATTCGCGACTTATCCGTGCAGCGGCAGCCGACTGCACGCGGCGTTCTTTCCGAGAGCTTGGGCATAACACCCGCCCGCAAAAGAAACAGGCGCCACCATAACCGGCGGTGCCCAAACAGACCCTCGCCCCGGCGGCCGAAGTTGCGGCTCGGTGTGGCGCCCAGGTCCGTGGCCGACGCAGCCCTGCTGAAGTCTTGCCCCGCACGCAAATGCCCGGGCGCCCCTAACCGCCCTGTCCGCGAAACACTTGCGGTCCGGCGGCCCTGCTCCACCTCCAATTCCCAGCCATAGCTTTGCCCTGCCGGCTCCCTGCCCTCGCACCCCAGCCCATTCACACCGGAGCGCACGTCATAGCCGCGACGGGCCGGGCGTGTCTGTCGGCGCGCTAGGGGCGCCCCTGCGCCGGGCACCTGCACGCTGCGCTAGTCTGGGTCCGCCCGTCCCTTGCCCCGGGCCGCGCCACCCGCTAAGCCCAGGCCACAGGCGATCCACGCGGAGGCGACGCGATGAAAGCACGGGTGCATGTGACGTTGAAGACCGGGGTGCTCGACCCCCAGGGGGAGGCGGTGCGCCGGTCGCTTGGTGCGCTCGGCTTTGAGGGCGTTGAAGGCGTGCGCCAGGGTAAAGTCATCGAAATCGATCTCACCCACACCGACGCCGAAGCCGCCCGTGAAGACGTCACCCGGATGTGTGAGGCGCTTCTGGCCAACACGGTCATCGAAAACTACGCCATCGAGATCGCCTGATGCGCGCCGGTGTGATCCAGTTTCCCGGCTCCAACTGCGACCGCGACCTGGTGGTGGCCTTTGATCGCGCCGGGGGCCAAGGGGCGGCG
>JBCCMR010000121.1:0-9174 GCA_039026255.1 Pseudomonadota bacterium | reverse complement strand
TTGCTCTTTTCAGGCTTTGGTCCTCTCTTGACCGTTCGTGATACTCCCACGGAGTTAGCCCGTCGAGGCTCGAATGGGGCCGGTTATGATTGAAGTCGGCGCGCCGTGCCGCGATCGTGGGGCAGGCAGGGCGCAACGGTGGGAATAAGTGTTTGTTTAGGCAGTCTTCGCGCGTTCGTCCTTTGAGGCTTTCGACCAGACTGTTTTGCACCGGTTTGCCCCCTCTCGCGCAAGCCAGCATGCGCTGTCGGGTAGCAGGGCGCGATGTAGTTCCAGCCGACTTGGCGGTTGTCCTGCCATTTCGGCATCGCGTTGCTCGTCAGTTTCGTGCCGTTGTCCGAGACCACCATGCACGGGTAACCGCGCAGTCCAGCGATGCGATCCAACGCGCGGGCGACACGCGCGCCGCCGATGGATGTGTCCATGACGGCCGCTAGGCATTCCCGACTGAAGCCGCCGATCACATTCAGCACGCGGAACCTGCGCCCGTCTTCCAGCGCGTCCGCCAGGAAATCGAGCGACCACCTTTGGTCCCGCCCCGGCGGGATCGCCATGGGCGTCCTGGTCCCGATCGCCCGCTGGCATCCGCCCCGTTTACGAACGGTTAACCCTTCTTCGCGGGAGCGCCGGGATAGCTTTTTCCAGGTCACCTCCCAGCCCTCGCGCTTCAGCAGGATGTGCAGGCGGCGACAACCGAACCGTCGCCGCCTGGCCGCCAACTTGTTCATCCTGGTGCGCAACGCGGTGTCTGCCGGGCGCTTCGACGTCCGCCGATACGCACGCGGATCGATCCCGGCCAAGGAACAGGCCCGTTTCGGATTGTAACCCTTGGTCTTCATGGCCCGGTTCACAGCATTCCTCCTTGAACCCGGCCGCAGATTTTTTCCGAGCCTCTCTTTCAGTGTCGCATTCGCCATTGTGATCGAACCAATGGCGCACAAGGGCCCATTCCATGATCTGCTAGGCCATGATCTGCGCGGCCATGACCTGCTAGGCCAGCATTTTCTTCCGCTTGGCGTTTTCGCTTTCCAGCGCCTTGAGCCGACGGGCGTCGGACACTTCCACGCCGCCATGCTTCGACCGCCCATTGTAGCAAGTCGCACCGCTGATCGCGTGTTTGCGACACAACCCCCTCGCGCCGAGCCGAGCCCGGAGCTCCTTCAGAATGCCAATGACCTGCTCTTCGCTAAAACGGCTCCTCTTCATCGGCTGTCTCCTCAGTTGGAGAACAGGCGACCCAAAGTTCGAGGACTTTTCCGGGCAGCAGGGGCCCGCAATGGCAGTCGCGCGGGTTCAGTAACACGGCACCGGTCCCGCTTCGTCTCTGTCCAAATACTCAAAAACCCGCGGCGGAGGCCGGGCGATATCATCACCGGTGATCATAATTTGCACCAAACGGAAATTGTCGCCGCGCTGTCAATCGCGTACTACGTTCTAAACCGTAGCCACGCGATGAGGTGCCCAGATGGCGCAGTCCCCGCAAAAGATCGCCGAGCTGGACCCGGTTTGGCATCGTATCCGTAAGGAAGCGCACGCCATGGTCGAGGAAGAGCCGCTTATGGGTGGGCTCGTACACTCGGGCGTTCTTCATCATCAATCTCTCGAAAAAGCATTAGGTTATCGGATGGCTTTAAAGTTGGCGTCCGACGAAATGCCAACGCAGATATTGCGCGAATTGGTGGACGAAGCCTTCGCCGCTGACCCCGTCCTTGGAGAGGCGGCCCGAGCCGACCTGACAGCCGTGCTGGACCGGGACCCGGCTTGTCACCGGCTGATTCAACCCATTCTTTTTTTCAAAGGTTTCCAGGCCGTACAGGCCTACCGGGTGGCCAATTGGCTTTGGCGCCAAGGACGGCAGCCGCTTGCATGGCTGATCCAGATGCGCGCGTCAGAGGTTTTTGGCGTTGATATCCATCCAGGCGCCACCATCGGGCGCGGAATTATGATCGACCACGCCCATTCCATCGTGATCGGCGAAACAGCCATCGTCGGTGAGAATGTGTCGATGCTGCATTCGGTTACCCTGGGCGGCACCGGCAAAGAGCATGGCGACCGTCACCCGCGCATCGAAAATGGCGTCCTTATTGGCGCGGGCGCCAAAGTGTTGGGCGCCATTACCGTCGGCTACTGCTCTCGCATTGCGGCAGGGTCTGTGGTGCTCCAGGATATCGCGCCGTGCAAAACAGTGGCCGGTGTGCCCGCCAAAATTGTGGGCGAAGCCGGCTGTTCTCAGCCGTCTATGTCGATGGATCAGATACTCAATTACCAGTGAATGCGTTAAAATCCGTGTGCGAGATCAATCCGAACTCCTCCACGGTTTTGAGGCTTATTATTGCGCTGTTGAGCCCTTTTGCCCCCTGATATGCGCGGATGGCGGACCGTGTTGGATCGTCAAGCCAACCGGTTGCCGAACCTGGGTCATAACCGCGGGCCGCAAGGGCGCGCTGCAGGCTCTCTACAAAGCTGTGGGTGTACCGTTGGGGGCAGAGCGTTTCGTAAAAGTGCTCTTGACGTGGCCGCAACACTCTTTCAACGGTTCGAATTTCCCATTTGGCGGGGATCACCACCTCGGTTGCGCCAGTTTCCAAGTCGACGGCCACGCGCGGCGGTGTGACTTGGGTTTTTACGGTTTCAAATTCTCGGACAGCCGGTAGGACCAGGTGTGCAAAGCACTGGCTGCTTTTGGCGTCCGCGGGTAAAAGCGGGTGGTTTGGGTGGGACAGCGGAGACACAATTTCAGCAGCGCCTAAAGGCCCCGCTAAAGCGGCCAATGCCGTAGCGATGCGCAACTGTTTCCACATGTTGAACAGTTAATCCGCTGATTGTGGCGATTTTGCGGCGCTTTCGGGTGCGACCAGGGTGTCAAGTAGCCAAGACATATCCTCAATCTTTTCCGCAATCACATGAACCACCGCGCCGTCGCGCTGAACTTTGCCGGTTACCCGCAAGAGCCGCCCGGCCACAACCGGCCTCCGAAAAGTCTCGTAGATTTTGCGCCAAACAATCACGTTACAGATGCCGGTTTCATCTTCCAAAGTGATGAAAATAACGCCCTTTGCTGTTCCGGGCCGCTGGCGCACCAGCACAAGTCCAGCCACGCATACGCGCGCGCCGGTGGGCGGCGCGCTTAGGCGGCCATGGGGCAAGGCACTCGGCGGCCGCGGCCAGGTTTGTATTTCGGGGATATAAGGCATGAGAACAAAAATAGAACAACCACGCCAACGTGGCAAGATGGCGGGGTGATCAAGACCGCGCTAGGTGATATCTCCTTAACCAGCGACTCAGCGTTCTAGGGACGACGATGGCTAAAATAGTCTATGTAGAACACAACGGAACCGAGCATGAGGTTGACGTCCCCAGCGGACGCACCGTCATGGAAGGGGCCCGCGACGCCAACATCCCAGGGATTGACGCCGATTGCAGCGGCGCATGTGCGTGTTCTACCTGTCACGTCTATGTAGATGCCGCCTGGGCCGACCGCATCCCGGACATTGATCCCATGGAAGAGGACATGCTCGACTTTGCCTGGCAACCGCGTCCTGGCTTGTCACGGTTGACCTGTCAGGTCACCGTGACCGATGCCTTGCACGGTCTCGTGGTGCAAATCCCCGAAAAACAAATCTGATGCGCGGGCTTGTACTGGCGATTGCTTGCCTTGCCACGCCTGCCGGTGCCCAAGAATTGCGCGCCACCGACGGCACAACAGAGCTGGCAATCAGCGGGCCCGTTGACCGTTATGGACACCGCATTATGGGCGACGTGCCCGAATGGTCACGGCTGTGCCTGACACGGGGCGGGCGGGAGGCCTGTATTACCCTTCCTGAAGACCGCGTTTTTGAGGATATGGAAGCACGCCTTCACGACGTGGATCGGGACGGCCTTGCGGAAGCCGTGGTTGTCGAAGCCCAAGCGAACCTTGGTGCGGCCCTGGTGATCTACGACCTCGAGGACGGCGCGTTGCGCCGTGTGGCCACGCCGCCCATCGGTACGCGGTTCCGTTGGCTCGCGCCCGTGGCTGTGGCGGACCTCGACGGGGATAGCCGCATCGAACTGGCCTATGTGGACCGTCCGCACCTGGCCCAAACCCTACGGGTGTGGCGCTATGATGGCGGGCGGCTTACAGAATTGGCACGGCTTACCGGTGTCACCAATCATCGCATCGGAGAGCCCTACATCGTTTCGGCCTTGCGCGCCTGCGCTGGCAGCGAACCGGAGATGATCCTGACCGACGGGGCGCGCCGGGACCTGTTGGCGGTGCGCTTTAACGGGAATGCACTCACTGCGCGGGTGGTGGGACGCTACCGGAATCGCGACAGCATCTCCGCAGCGGCCCGCTGCTAAGCTTTCGTCACAGCCGTAGCGTTCCATTTTGCGTGGCGATCGAACCGTTCTGGCTGAAAACGGCTGTAAAGGATGCCGCACGCGGCCTTTTTCTTTCAGGATTCACCCCAGAACCTAGCCCAAACGCGTTGCCCCGGGCGCAGGTTGCGCGGAACACCTGTTGGCCGTCGACCGACGCCTCAGAGTAGGCGCCAATGGCCCCGTCGATACAACTTACCCCCGCCATTTTGCGTGCATCGGCGGCGCTAAACCCCGCCGGGTCGTAACGTTCAAGCACGGTCACCCCATCGTCCAGCAGGTCCGTGACTGACGGTTAGGGATAACCGCGCTTTCCGCGGAGGGCCCGACACACCCGGTTGGGATTGCAGCCGCTGCAGCGGCCAATATGATTTTGTGCATGGTGAAATCCCTGTAAGACTGTGGCTTTAGTATTTTATTTATGTATCAGACACTTAAGCGGTATCAAGGTGCCCGGGGTACCCACTGGGCGCAGATATCATTCCCCACCCGGTCAAGCCGATCCAAGTCAAAGCGCGGCGCCTCCGCAAGCGGCCCAAGGCCGAGCGCCCCGAAATTGGGCTGTCCTTCCGCGCCGATCACAACGCCCGCGCCGAAGGCGACAATCCGCGTCACCGCCCCGGCCAGAAGGAGCGACGCCGCCACCTGACCGCCTCCTTCGCACAGCACGCGGGTCAGGCCCTCATCCCCCAAAAGCGCCAACGCGCTATCCATGTGGAGCCCGGCCTTCGACGCCCGGGTAGGCAGCAGCCGCACCCCCGCGGACATCAGCGCCTCTGCGCGCCCGGGACGCAGTTTTTCCCCGTGAAGCGCCCAGACCGGAGCTTCCCGCGCGGACCGCGCCAGCCGCCCGTCGGGCGCCATCCGCAACCGGCTGTCGAGCACGATGCGCACCGGTTGCCAGCCCACACCCAGGTCGCGCACCCGCAGGTCCGGGTCATCGGCCAGGACGGTGCCGCTGCCCACCATGACCGCGTCATGGGCCGCGCGCAGGGCATGGACCTGACGCCGGGCCGCAGCACCGGTGATCCAGCGGCTGTCACCCGATCCGGTGGCGATGCGCCCGTCGATGGATGCCGCTAGCTTTAGCGTTACTGCCGGGCGCCCCTGGGTTATTCGGCTAAAGAACCCAGCGTGATCGATTTTTGCTTCTGTCGCGCCGGGGCCAACCGTAACCTCAATGCCTGCGTCGCGTAGCATGGCAATTCCGCGGCCTGAAACTCGCGGGTCTGGGTCGCCCACCGCAATCACGACCCGCGCGACACCCGCATGGATCAGCGCCTGGGCACAAGGTCCAGTGTGGCCCTCATGGGCGCAGGGTTCCAGCGTGACATATGCCGTGGCGCCCCGTGCGTTGTCGCCCGAGGCGGCAAGGGCGACCACCTCTGCGTGCGGTCGTCCACCAGGCTGGGTCCAGCCGCGGCCCAAAACCCGAGTGCCCCGGGCGATGACACAGCCTACGGCTGGGTTGGGCCAGACCCGTCCAAGACCTCGTCGCCCCAGGGCCAGGGCCAGGGCCATCATGCGCAGGTCGCTCACACTTCATCGGCGGCGTCGCCGGGGCGCAGCTCCTGCACAAAGTCTTCGAAGTCGTCAGCGGCCTGGAAGTTCTTGTAAACGCTTGCGAACCGCACGTAGGCGACGGTGTCGATCCGGGCCAAAGTATCCATGACGATGGCGCCGATATTGTCCGACTTGACATCTGCGTCGCCCATACTTTCAAGGCGGCGCACAATCCCGCTGATCATTTGGTCGATGCGTTCGGGCTCAATCGGGCGCTTCTGCAGCGCGATACGGATTGATCGTTCCAGTTTGTCGCGATCAAAGTCTTCGCGCTTACCATTCTTTTTTATTACAACCAGGTCGCGCAGCTGCACCCGTTCGTAAGTCGTGAAGCGGCCGCCGCAAGACGGACAGAACCGGCGACGCCGGATGGCCACGTGGTCTTCGGCCGGGCGCGAGTCTTTCACCTGAGTGTCGGTGTTGCCGCAAAACGGGCATCGCATGGGGACCTCTGCTCTTATCTTGGGTTTTCTGAGACTATAGATAGCGTCCGTCTATTTGGATAGCAAAATGTCGGAGGCCCCAACATGCTGTGGCGGGCGCTAGCCGAGCCTGCTTTCAAACCGGTCTTGGAGCCCCGGAGGCGGGGAAAAGCAGGTGTCTCGGCGCCCGAAGATGGCGTAGCGGCTGCGCGCCACAGCCCGGTAGATCGCCGATTTCACCGGGCGAGGGAGCCGCGCGGCTAAGCATGCGGCCTTCCAAGGCCAGCCCAGGCGCCCAAGCACCGCGATTGCAGCGTCCATCTCGGTCAGGACCTTCCCGTCGAGGACTACAATAAACGTGTCGTAGTCGTCGGATTTGAGGCTAAGCGCGGCATAGAGTGCGTCGCCCAGGTCTGATTGAGCGGTCACAAAGCGCATGTTTGGAAGCCCGTCGCGGGCCAGGAGAAACCGCACCCACCCGGCGCAGAGGTTACAATGCCCGTCAAAGACAAGGAGGTCGCGCCCGTCAACGGCGTGCGCAAGGTCGGCGGGGAGGTCTGCATTGCCCATGATCTACATATGGGCGGGCGGGTCCCCGCGCCCAGGGTCCGTGGCACCTGGCCGCGGATTGGACCGGATCTGGGGCGCCATACGACCGCGCTGCGCCGATCAATGTCGTGGCGGACATTTCTTGCGTCTGTCCCGGTTGGGCTGTCTCCGCGACGCTGATCAAGGCGGCCCGAGCCAACGGGCAATGGCCCTGATGTTATCGGACTATTGCGAAAGGTGGGCCACCACCTGCCTGTGGCGACCGCGGTCTCGGTGCTCAAAAAGGAAAATACCCTGCCATTGGCCCAGGCAGAGTCGTCCTTCGGTTACCGGGATCGACAGGGACGTGGGCAAAAGCGCCGAGCGAATGTGCCCGGGCATGTCGTCGGGACCTTCATAGGTGTGGGTTAAATACCTCATCGTCGGATCGTTTGCCGGGGGAACCAGACGCATGAGCCATGCTAAAAGGTCCACCTGCACCTCCGGGTCAGCATTTTCTTGGATAAGAAGCGAGGCCGACGTGTGCCGGATAAACAACGTGAGAAGCCCGTCCCCCCGGATCACTTTGTTCGCGAAATCAGCCGCTTGCGCGGTGATCTCAAATAGCCCTGGACCGGTGGTGCGGATGTCGAATGTGGTTTGCGCCATAGGTCTAGCCTAGGGGATCATGGAAGATGGTAAAGTCCTCGCGCCGGGGACCGCTTGGTCCTTGGCTCAATACTGTTTCACCGTACTTCAAACGCCAACCCCGATAGCCACGGTGGAAAAAGTCATGCGTTCGGGGGGTCTACGTTGAATTCTTCGCCATGAGCCGGGCGTAAGATTTTTGTGTTCCAGCGATGAAAGGGAAGTTATCCACCTGAAGCGGTGTCAGTCATCGGGTCCGGGTTGGCGGTGGAGTAGTCGGTAACGAAAAGCTTGATCGCATCCTCCACGGCCTGGCCAGGGCCGTATTCAATGTCTTCTTCGCTTTGCCGTGCGGAGCCTGACCAGGTCACTGTTTCCAGCATCATGGTTAGATCGCGGGCCAGAACGACCTGTTGGCGTAGCGACAGTGACACCGACCAGGGGCGGCAACCGCTCACCTCCGCCGAATACCGCATGTAAAGGATCGGTCGCCCTGGCGCTGTGTCCAGATCATCTTTGGTCAAAATCGGTATGTCGGCCTCAGCGAAGGCTCGTAGGAGAAACGCATGGGCGTCTTCCCCAAAATTTGACCGGTAGCCCGCGGGTCCGCGCACGCCGCGCAGGTCCACGTGCACGCCGGCAAGACCGCGCAGCGTATCCGCCCGCGAAACCGCCGTAAGCCCGTTTGTGTCAATATAGGTCAGCGGCGGCGGGGGTTCAGGCGGAGCAGTGCAGATCGGCGACCGATCATGGGCGATGCTCGCAGTGCCATACCGCTGCGCTGAGGGTTCGAGCCCGGTAAAAAAACCTTCCGCTTCGCCACGGGGGACGTCGAACATTAGGTGTGAGCGATATCGGCTGGCAGTCCCGTCATGGGGCACCCGTTCCCACATGACCCATAGATTATTCGACTCCGCCCGCGCCACACCGGCGAGGGCCAGAAGCATTCCGATAAGCGCAAGCCTGACCAACATGGGCCGTACTTTGCACCTTAGACGTTAAGCTCCGGTTAGCGGCGGTTCACTGATCCAAAAAGGACCGCAGTTTGCGTGACCGGCTCGGGTGTTTGAGCTTGCGGAGTGCCTTGGCTTCGATCTGGCGGATACGTTCGCGGGTCACGCTGAACTGCTGGCCCACCTCTTCGAGCGTGTGGTCCGTGTTCATGCCGATCCCAAACCGCATCCTTAGAACGCGTTCTTCGCGGGGGGTCAGGCTGGCCAGGACGCGGGTCGTCGTCTCTTTCAGGTTACCTTGGATCGCTGAATCAAGTGGCAGAACGGCGTTCTTGTCTTCGATAAAGTCGCCGAGTTGGCTGTCTTCTTCGTCGCCGATCGGGGTCTCAAGGCTGATAGGCTCCTTGGCGATCTTCATCACCTTGCGCACCTTTTCAAGCGGCATCTGCAGCTTGTCGGCCAGCTCCTCTGGTGTGGGTTCGCGACCGATTTCGTGGAGCATCTGGCGGCCGGTTCGCACAAGCTTGTTGATGGTTTCGATCATATGGACCGGGATTCGGATAGTGCGCGCCTGGTCTGCGATGGATCGGGTGATCGCCTGACGGATCCACCAGGTGGCATAGGTCGAGAACTTGTATCCCCGACGGTACTCGAATTTATCCACCGCCTTCATCAGGCCGATGTTGCCTTCTTGAATAAGA